>JACQZI010000036.1 GCA_016207825.1 Planctomycetota bacterium
AAAATAAAACGGCTTATAAAAAAGGATTAATCTATCCGTTTTTGGGTGTGGCTATACCACCGTTACTATCATGGAGTCCCTCCGCATATGAGATGGAGTCCAACCGCACTTAAGATGGGGTCTCTCCGCATTAGAGATGGAGTCTCTCTGCATTTGGAATGGAGTCCCTCCGCATTTGGGATGGGGTCTCTCCGCATTTAAGATGGAGCCTCTCTGCATTTGAGATGGGGTCTCACCGCATCTGAGCTGGGGCATCACCGCATTTAAGATGGAGCACCTCCGCATTTGCCATGGAGTCCCTCCGCATTTGAGATGGAGTCTCACCGTATTTATAAGTAGTTAGCCCTAAGTTTAGGGGGGAGTAGCACCACCCCCCTGCCTTCGGCAGGGACGCCCAAATCTATCATGGAATGTATCCCGGCATTCGCCGGGACGTCGCAAGCTCCGTGTGACAGCCCCATCCGCCTAAAACTCGCTTATATTGAAATACAAATCAATATATGCGTTTTTAGCAATAATTATGCAACTACGGAATGACCCAGAAAAACACTGAATTTAAGCAAGGTTTCGTTTAGGTTAATTATGCGTGACCATTTCCAGCATTGCCTGAACGCGCGTTTTCAGCCTGCCGGAATCCGACGGTGAATAGTCCGTTTCCAACTTCAAATACGGCAGTTTGTGCCTGCCTTTCACATGCTTTTCCAACAGAACCGATTCTACATTATATGTATGACACCCCTGCCAGACCAGTTCTATCACCCCTTGCACCTTATATTGCTTAATCAGCTTATCCAACAAATCCAAGCGGCGTTTATTGGGAGTCATTACCGAACATGGTATATGGAAATACTTTTCGGCAATGGCAAGCAAGGGGTCGCTGGTTTCCCGGACATCTTCCTCAATCGGTTTTATACCGGTGCAAGATTCTTGCACCACGACCGCCCCACCGGCATCCTCGATTATCTTCATCACCTTTTCCGCCTCGTGAGGCATGGGCACACCGGTTACCAAGATTCTAGGACGGGATAAACCCCGACGTTCGTCGGGACAGGCAGATTTCCCTGATAATATCTTCTCATACATCCGGAAATCTTCCGGCATGCCGGATATCAGGCTTTTGGCATTGAGTATTTGCAATCCGGAAAGCAAAGGAATCTTTTCCGTGGCAAGTTCCGCTACCTTCCTACGCAGGCGGCGTTCCTCATTCATAACCCTGATGGCTTCTTTCAGCTTGCAATCGGTTATTTCAGTCTTCAACTCCTTTTCCAGATATTCCTTTAGCTTTACTATTTCCGCGTGCCAGTGCTTGAAGGCATCCGGGTCGTCGGACTTCTGGGGAAGTTCCATGACATACATCTTTTTACGCTGGGCAAGGAGTTCAAACATCTTCTTTTTCCCATCGCAGGTGGTCTCGCCGATTAAGAGTTCGGACATTTCCAGGAACGGATTCGCCTTAAGCTTGGCATAGCCATAGGAACTCTTAATCAAGGGACAAAGGCTTGAAGGCAAATCCTCTTCCGCCGCGGAGATAGTCTGGTTGCTTCCCCCGCACATACAGACCGGAACGCCTCCGGCTGCCATAATTATTTCGCGCGGAGTGTATTCGCAAAAGATACCGACTATCTTTTTGTCATGAGCTTTGGCGCTTTGGGCGTATTCAAGGCAGTTGGAAATCATATTGTCAAAATAATCCAAAGGGCTTGAACATGATTCAGCGCTTTTCACTGTTTTGGAACAGCAAGCAGGATTCTTATTGTCCCATCGCGGGGATATGTTGCTACTACATTTATCTGTCATTTTATTTGGTAAGCAGGATATCTTTTTCCTGTTTGGCAACAACTTTCCCAATAATACAAGCATGCTTAACGCCCTGATTATGCAGTTCTTTCAAGAGTTTCTGCGCTTTTTTCTCAGGGACGGACATCAATAATCCACCTGAAGTCTGGGCGTCAAAGGCAATATGATGCATTTCCCCTGGAATGCCATCTTCTATATCCACAAACTGGCTGTAATAATCAATATTAGTAAATGAACCACCGGGCATGATGTTCTCACGCGCGTAGGCTTTGGCTTCCTCAAAGACAGGAAGTTTACTTATGGAAATCTTGAGAGTTACTTTACTTCCACGGGCGACTTCAGAAGCGTGGCCGATAAGGCCGAAACCGGTTATATCCGTCGCGGCATTTACTCCGACCTTTAACATCACTTCCGAGGAGGTTTTATTGAGCGTCGCCATTGATTTGGTAATCTTTTTCATTAACTCATCCGGAATAGGGCTCATGCTATTCGCCATGGTAATAATTCCGATACCCAGCGGTTTGGTTAATATCAGGATATCGCCTTCTTTGGCGGCGCTATTGGTAATAATCTTTTTGGGATGTATAAGGCCGGTAACGGACATCCCGTATTTTAACTCTGGGTCAAGCATGCTATGCCCGCCGACGATGACTGCACCGGTTTCCATAACTTTTTCCGCCCCACCGCGGAGTATCTCCGCTATGATATCGTGGTTTATCTTCTTGGCTGGAAATCCGAGTATGTTCATGATGGTCAGCGGTCTTCCGCCCATGGCATAGACATCACTCAATGAATTCGCCGCCACGATAGAGCCGTAATCGTAGGGGTCATCCACTATGGGCGTAAAGATATCGACCGTCTGAACGAGCGCGGTTTCGCTATTCAAGCGATAGACTCCGGCATCATCCAGCGTTTCCATGCTAACCAACAGGTTAGCATCCTTAAACTTAGGCAGACGGCGCAGGACCTGCTCCGTGTCCTTAGGGGACATCTTGCCCGCTCAACCCACACAGCCGGCGTATTTTGTCAGACGCACTGGTTCGGCCATATTCCTCCTTTAATATTTCGCCACTAAGACAGAGCTACTGCCTCCCTTTAGGGGCTAAGGCACAAAGAAATCAGCTAAATCCGCTTACAAAACCTTATTCATTTATCGTAATAGTTTTCTCAGCTTCAAGGTTTCCGGCCAGCGGAGAGGCATCAAACACTATTTTCATTTTATATTCCTTGGCACCTTTGGGTATTAACCACGAATACCCGTTGCAAGCACCGCCTCACCCATAGGTGGGCTTAATGCCGCCGGCAGGATTACCGTCACTGTCTTCTATGCTTAATTTCAGCTTTTTGTCAATGCTCCCTATGGAGGAAACATCATATCTCTCGCCGCGCGCGCCTATCACAACCGGGTTAACCGTTACCTGCCTTCCCGGCCTGAGTTCAGGCGGATTAAAAGCGATACTCACCTTAAAAGGCTTGCCTAATTTCAGCTCAAATGTTTCCCCCGGTTTAACGGTAAAAGGCACGGCGGAAGAAAATTCGAACGCGGAATAAACATCTCCGGCCGAGATTAAAACGGCCATTCCGCTTTCAATACGGTAACTATCCGCAGGCAGTTTTATCCCGTCAGCAATATTCTCATCGACATATATGGGACGACCTTTTGAATCAACCATCCTCAGATAAGTTATTTTCGCGCCGGGATTGTCCGCATCCAGTGAGATTTTCAATGCCCCTATATTTTCAGAAGGCGTATTGATGATTAACCTCTCGTGGGATTTTTCGCACCCGATAAGCATAACGAAAGCTACAATAATGATTAAATTCCGCATGAGACACCTCCTATAAAATTGATTTCAAAGCCTTTATTATTTCCGCATCTTCTCCGTCAAGGATGGTTCGGAAATCAAATAAGACCCTATCTCCTTTAACTCTGGTAAAAACTGGCAATTCCCTATCGCGTAATTTATCGGCAAGCGCCTGGGCGGAGATTTTATCCAACCTGACCGAAACGGCCTTGGTCGGAATATCATAACCGGAAAGCGAGCCGCTGCCGGGCTGAGAATATTCATCAAGCGCCTTAACTTCCAGTTCCGGTAAAGCGGTCTGCAAGATATTCCTAAAAGATTCGGCTTTTGCCGTAATCGTTTTAATATCCATGGTAAGCATTCTGATGGTTGGATTGGTTCGGAAAAGCGTTTCTTTATTACGGAATAGTTTAAAAGTCGCTTCCAGGGCGATTAAGCTAAGTTTGCCGAGCCGGAAAGCGCGCATCAACGGGTTTTTCCTTATCTTTTCTATATATTTTTTCTTTCCAATGATGATGCCTCCCTGCGGGCCACCCAATAATTTATCGGCGCTAAAGCATATTACATCAGCTCCTGCCTTGATGCTCCCGGAAACAAGAGGTTCATCTTTAAATCCGTAATCACTTAAATCTACCAGGGCGCCGGAACCGATGTCGTCAATCACCGGTATCTTATGCTTTTTGCCCACCTTGACGAGCTCTTCCAGTGGAACATCCGCGGTGAACCCGATTATTTTATAATTACTGTTATGGACTCGCAAGAGCGCCCCGGTTTCCTTGGAGATGGCTTTTTCATAATCCTTAAGATGGGTGCGGTTGGTGGTCCCTATTTCCACCAGCTTCGCGCCGCTGGTAGACATGATATCCGGAATGCGGAACGAACCCCCGATTTCCACCATCTGCCCTCGCGAACAAATCACCTCCCTGCCTTTGGCTAGAGTATTAAGTATGAGAACCGTAGCGGCGGCGTTGTTGTTAGTAATTGTGGCTGCTTCGGCACCGGTAATTTCGCAAATCAGTTCTTCCAGTATTTTATCTCTGCTTTGGCGCTTGCCCGTTTCCAGGTCGGCGGCAATTCTGGTATAACCGGCTAATTCTTTCCCTAATGATTCAAACACCTCGCGCGCCAGGACAGCCCTTCCCAAAGCGGTATGCAACACAATTCCAGCGGCATTTATCGCCCTACGGAATGAAGGCATGGACTTTGAATATAATTCTTTTTCTATCTCGGATACTAATTCATTATTACTCGGAATGTTAAACCCGAATGATTCGGCTTTTCCCAGAGATATAATTTGCTGCCTTAGCGAACCGAGAACCCCCCTTGCAGTATTTGCCACCATGCCGCGGGGAAAAGCCTGCTGAAGGAGTGATATTTTATCCGAGGCAAGCAATTCTTCTGTTGAAGGGATCTTCCTCAGGATTGATTTTTGCCATTGCGAAACGGTTTCTTTTGCCATCATATGTTACGATATATTTTATACTAAGTTTGTCAATAAAAAGAGCGCTGGAATATCCCAGTGATTATCCGGTAAAAGCCAACCCAAATATAAAACAAGAGGCTTTCATAATAAGATATCGTTTATTAAAGGTTGACAATATGAAAAGTTATTGTATGATTGGTTCTTATGAAGATAAAAAATATTTTGCTCATACTTGTTTTAATCACCGGCTTATTTATAAACGGTAAAAACACTGCACGGGCGGAAAACACAGCCGAGCTCAAACGGATACAAAAATTAATCGAGCTCTTGGGGGATGAAGACTGGGAAACCAGGGAGAACGCCACCAACGACCTGATAAACATCGGCGACGGCGCACTTGAACCGGTCAAAGGAATACTGACTCATCCCGACCCCGAAGTACGCCTGCGAGCCAAGCTGATATTTAAAACCATAAAATGGGGAGTTTCCCCCGAACTAAGGAATAAAATAGGCAACGTCATGAACGACTTTGAAGAAGGAACGACCGAGGTAAAACAGCAAATCATTAACCAGCTTATCCAATACGGAGTGTCAGCCGCGCCGATTTATTTTAAAATCTTATTATACGAATCAGACGAAACAGTAAAACAACAGGTTTACAGCCTATTATATACGTATTTAAACGATGCTGAGTTCCTCAAGAAATTACTCTCGGCATCCACGGATTCTTCGGACTACTGGATTAACAGGCTGATGGGAGACAGTTTCCAGCGGACAGCTGATTATACGGAAGCCATCAAATATTATGAAAAAGCATTTAAGGTAAAGCCGGCCGATACTAATTTAGTTCCCATATTGGATTCGGCGTATTCCCAGGGAAAACAATGGGAAAAAGGCATCGCACTATACGAAAACCTGATTAAACAGGGGAATAAACAGGCTTCTTATTATATCCGGCTGGGAGTGATGTATCATAAAGCCGCAAATAAAGATAAAGCAAAGTCGATTTTTGATGATATCCTCTCCACCCAAAAAGCAACGGCTGATGACATCCTTTCAATAAGCCGCTTTTACGAAGCGCAGGGAAATCTTGCCGAAGCCGTTGAATTCTATAAAAAAGGCGCGGGAACTTTCCCGGAAGATATAAATCTGCTAAATGGATTAACCATGTGTTACATGATGCAGGAGGATTATGATAGCGCCATTCCTGCCTTTGAGAAATTATTGAATAAAGCGCCTCCCCTGCCAAACCAGTTTATTTTGGTGGTATTCGAAAACCTGGGGGAATGCTATTACCAGAAAAACGACCTGCAAAAGGCAAAAGATACATGGTGGCGCATGGTTGATACCCAGGAACCACAACTCATGTATTTCCAACAGCTTATAAACGTGCTGGAAAACCATGACCTGACCGAAGAAATAATAAAAGCATACCAACTTGCTTTTAAATCGTTTCCGGATGACAGCGATTTTAAGATAGAATTGGCAAAAACGCACTACCGGCAACAGGATTATAAAACGGCTCTCGAAACATTACTAACCGCCTATCAGGGAACGGCGCCGCACCTGGAAATAATCTTTGAAACTTTTATGAACACCATGCTTTTTAATGATCAGACCGGCACTATTGCAAAAGATTTACTGGAAAAGCACGTATCCGAAAACCAAAACAGCATTTTCCCGAAGCTTCTTTTGGCCAATACCATGGAAAACCAAGGCAAAAAAGATAAAGCGCTGGAAATACTAAACGGGCTTTTAGATGGAAACAACGAATTCTCAGAATTTGAATACCGCAAAACCGGCTTGTTGCTCTACCGGCTTAAAAGTTACGACACGGCAATTTCCCTTTATAATAAAATGCTTTCTTTTTACCAGAATAAAAACAACGACTGCACCGAGGTTTACGAAGCTTTAGGGCAATGTTATTACGCAAAAGGGGATGCTGCAAACGCCCAAAAAACCTGGTTAAAGATAACGGCTGAAAATAAGGCACAGGATTTAGCGGCCTGCCTTTCCCAGGGCAGAATATTCCTGGCACATAAAATGTTCCCTGATGCCCAGCAATCATACGAAACCGCCCTTAAATTAACAAAGGAGCCGGAACAGCTGCGCGGAATTTATTATTGTTTGGTAAAAACATCATTGGCCGGTAAAAACATTGATGAGGCGATTAAATATTTCTGTGCGGCCAAAGAAACGGCGGTTAAAGATGCAGATTATGATATCATGGGTGATTACCTGATTGATATGTCATTGCCGGACCCCGTAACAACCGCTAATGACCGTGACAAACTGATTGACGGAATAATGACGAAAATCGAACAGGATGTAAACAAACTTAAAGAAAAAGATAAAGCTAACATTTTATTATTACTTTCACGCTTCTATCAAGCCCAGGAGAAAACAAAAGAATCTGCCGAATCAATCAAAGAAGCCATCAAGCTGCTTCCCGATAATAAAGACATCCGTTACAGATTGGGATTCATTTATTATTATTCCGGTGCTTTTGACGATGCAGAAAAAACCTACCGGGAGCTGGGCGAAAAAGAACCTTCTAACCCGCTTCCCTTATACCTTTTAGGGGAAACATATAAACAGAAAAACCAGAAACAAAAATCAGCCGATATTATCAATAAAGCGCAAAATATAAGCAGCTCTTACCCGGAAAGCGACCACTTAAACTGGGGCAGCTATCTTAAGCAAATAGGCTTTAATGAAACCGCCCTCTATGAATTAAACCAGATAATACAAATGCCGCCGCAAAACAGCATTAACGACGCCAACGCCTATGAACTGTTAGGGAACCTGATGCTAAAGGATAATAATTTCGAACAGGCTTTGAAATATATCCTGAAAGAACGAAAGATTATCTCTGACAGAAATATCATCCTGATGTATGATATGGATAGATTTTTCAGCAAAGGCTATCACACGCTTTCCCAATACCAGAAAACGGATTTTATCAATTCCTATATTGAATACCTGAAAGGAAAATCTTATTATCAGTCCAATAAAACAGCCGAAGGCAAAAAATGCCTGGAAAACGCCCTGGAAATCCACCCGGGAAATTTTGCCGTGGTTAACGGGTTAATCGAACTTGCGGAACAAAATAAATTCCCCGCACAGGAATTAAAGAAACTGTCCGCTGGCGTGATAAAGTATAACGAGATCCAATTAGAACAAAACCCTTCCGATTCCTACCATTACTATGCCTTGGCGGAAACCTACCGTTTGTTTACGGATAAAACCGATGAAGCGCTGGATTTAATTAATAAAGCATTATTACTGGAACCCGGCGTTTTGGATTATTATTACACACTGGCCGAAATTTATCTCAAGAAAAACGATGTTAAATCAGCCGGGAAAATCGCCCGGACGCTCTTAAACCTGAGGCCCAATCAGGAAACATATCGGAAACTAACGGAAAAGACCAAGGATAAATGAATCTTACCGTCACTAAATCCAGAATCACTAAAAGTAATATAACTATCCCGGGAGACAAATCCATCGCACACCGCGCCCTCATCCTCTGCACGCTTGCAAATGGTGAAAGCATTATCAGAAATATCCCTGATTCAAAAGATATCAACGCTACCCTAAATTGCTTGAAACAATTAGGGGTAAAACTTAAACGAGACAAGCATAATTCCATCCGTATTAAGCCATCTCCTTTTAAACGACCTTCTGCACCTTTGAACACACAAAACTCAGGAACGGCCATGCGATTACTGGCAGGGTTAGTCGCTACTCAGCCGTTTATGTCTGTTTTAACGGGAGGCTGGCAATTAAACAAACGACCGATGGCTCGCATTATCAAACCATTGCGCCTGATGGACGCATTAATCATGGGTAAAAATAAGGATACCCAGGCCCCGTTAATAATAAAAGGAGGGATGCTTAAAGGGAAAAGCCATAAAATGCTAATTCCCAGCGCACAGGTCAAATCAGCATTGCTTATTGCGGGGCTCAAGGCAAAAGGCATCACTCAAATAAAAGAATCACTTCCTACCAGAAATCATACGGAAAACCTGTTAAAAGCAATGGGCGCGGATATAAAAATATCAGGCCTTAACATAAAACTTAATCCGGTTAATAAATTAAAACCGCTTGATATAACACTTCCCGGAGATATTTCATCCGCCGCCTATTTCATCGCCGCGGCAATCTTAATACCAGGCGCTAAAATCGTTATCCACAATCTAGGGTTAAATCCGCGACGCATTGGTTTTATAGAAATACTCCGAAAAATGGGAGCGAAGATAAAAATCAGCTGCCTTAATCAAACCTATTTCGAACAAATCGGCACTTTAGAAGCATCATATTCCGGAACATTACACGCCACAAAAATTGACGGAATTATTCTGCCTTCGTTAATAGATGAAGTTCCGCTCCTGTCCGTTGTCGCAACCCAAGCCGAAGGAATCACCACAATCCGTAAGGCGGGCGAATTAAGATTTAAAGAATCAGACCGCATCTCGGCGGTTGTTACGGAACTAAAACACCTGAAAGCGGATATAAAAGAACTGCCCGACGGCCTCCTCATCAAAGGGAAATCCCCTTTAGAAGGCGCTGTATGCAGCTCCCATCACGACCACAGGATTGCCATGTCTTTAGCCGTAGCTGGTCTTACAGCGAAAGGCAAAACAATCATTCGCAATGCGGAATGTATTTCCAAATCGTTTCCAACCTTTGGGAAACAGTTAAAAAAGATAACGACCAAAGTTTAACAATATTGTATAAAATTAGCTTAAAATATTTCCCTTATTAGTTTCCCATGCTATAATCAGGCTAACAATACGAAGAGGAGAAAACATATTATGCTAAAAAAACTGGTGATTGCCTTTTGTTTAATATTAGTGATAACCGGTTTCGTATTCAGCCAAATGCAACAGCTTGAAATTGAAATCTTCCCTGAACCGGCCGCACCAACCCCATCTACAAGCCAGGGGAACATGTCTACTTGCGCTGATTTCAATAATATTAAAAGCTTATGGACCGCTTCGGTAAACTTTAAACCGGTCGGCAAGGAAGGATTGGAAGAAAAGCGCAAAACCACTCAGCAACAGCTAGATACCTATGTTAAATCGATGGAAAAGAACTCTTTTTCCGGTCGATGGGTAAGAAATTTCCTTGAATCCGAATTCGACAATCTCTTTTTATTTATAGGCTGCCGGGAAAAACTGCTGCAGGATAAAAATATTCCTGAGGACGAATCAATAAACGCCTTTAAAAAAGAATTGAACTTCTGCTACGAAGGCGTTAAAACCCTGGAAACCTTCAAAGAATATGACTGGTGGATGGGAGAAATGATTGAAAACCGCTGCCAGCGCGCTTTCCAAACCGTGCGTAAAACCTCTTTTAAGAAAAAACTTTCCACACTCAACCTAAACACAGAACAATACAAAGAATTCATCATCAAAATAATAGACGGGCTTTTCGATTACAAGCAAAAAATTAAGCCCTCCGCCAAACCGGCAACCCTTGGAAAAACGAAAGAACCATTAAAAGACGTTAAAATTAAAACCCCGAAAGGCCAATGGACTGAACATAAACGAGAAGGTAATGAACTCTTCGAAACAGACATACTGGAAATCACTGCCAAGGAAGAACAGAAAATAATGCTGGCAGACAGGCGCTATATCGTCCTGGAAGCTGAAGCCATCATGACCGGATGGGAAATTTATCCTGCCATACCGGAAACACTGAATAAAGATATTGCCCGCCTGATCGAACTCTTAAACGCCGATGATTGGGAAACCAGGGAAAATGCCACCAATGAGCTTATTTCAATCGGCGAGCCGACTATTTCCGCCGTGGAAAAAGCGTGCGCACATGTTGAGCCGGAAGTAAGAATGCGGGCAAATTATATATTAAAGAAAATCAAACGGGGTAATGTCGACGAACAAGTCCGCGCCGTCTTGGAACCATACTTAAAAACCGGCAGATATCCGAACGGCCAGGAATGGAAACAGCTGACTGAACAATTGCTATCCTTGGGCGAAGCAGCACGCATCATAGAAGTGCTCGAAATAATCCAGGGGGAACAAGCCCAAAACACCCAGCAATGGTATATCATGCAGCAATTCTTGCAAATGATACGGCCCAGAATGCGCAGGTAATACCCCGTGTGCATCTTAATTACCTGCCTACCGTTGCCACGTAACTATAACTTCAGGCATAAACACATCTAATTATTATGAGATTATACCATGGAAATTAAGAACCGGTTTAAGCAAATCAAATTGCTTGACGAAACGTAATATTTCTTTTATAATAAAACATCTTTAACGTTGAAAGTGCGTACTGATATGACTAACATTATTTACCTCGATAATGCCGCAACCACTTTCCCCAAACCCCCCGAAATATACGATTTCATGATTGATTTTTACCGTACAAACGGGGTTAATCCGGGACGGACCGGTTGCGATTTGGCTCTGGCTGCGGAAAAAATGATAAACGATACGCGCCAGATGCTTACTAAGTTCTTCGGCGCAAAAGGCGATTATAACCGCCTGGTATTTTCCTATAATGCCAGTGATTCACTCAACATCATTATTAATGGTGTCTTAAATAAAGGCGACCATGTGGTTTCTACCGTGATGGAACATAATTCCGTCTTGCGCCCCTTGAATTTCCTGCAGAAGGAAGGCAAAATCACGGTCGATTGGGCAAAGGCGGATAAAAAAGGCTTGGTCGCACCGGATGAAATCAAACGCCTTATCCGCAAGAACACCAAGCTGGTCATCGTAAACCACGGCTCTAATGTCGTGGGAAGCATACAGCCGATCAAGGAAATAGGCGCGATATGCCGCGCTAAAGGAATACTTTTTGCCATAGACGCCGCCCAAACCGCCGGCATGGTTCCAATTAACATGGAAGAAATAAATATAGATTTACTGGCTTTTACCGGGCACAAATCGCTTTTCGGGCCAACCGGAATCGGCGGCCTATATGTCCGTGAAGGAGTTGACGTGAAACCATTACGCCACGGCGGAACCGGCGTTCGTTCGGCTTATCCGTATCATCTGGAAGAATACCCCTGGCGACTTGAATGCGGCACGCTTAATATGGTCGGCATTGCCGGACTCTATGCCGGCCAAAAATGGATAGCCAAACAGGGATTCGATAATATCAGGCAACACGAGATGAAACTGGCAAAAAAACTGGTCGAGGGCTTATATGGAATAGAAGGCGTAACCGTTTATTGCCCGAAAAATATGGAAAACAGGCTGCCGGTAATTTCCGTAAATGTTGATGGTTTTGAATCGGCCGATGTCGGGGTCCAGCTTGATGTCGACCATGATATCATCACCCGCACCGGACTTCACTGCGCCCCCAAAGTCCATGAAACCATCGGAACAATCAAAGCCGGCACTACCAGGCTTTCTATCGGACCATTCAATACCATCCAGCATATCGAAACGGCAATAAGCGCCGTTAAGGGAATCGCCCAGGCAGGCTTGCAAAGGGTAAACCAGAATAAAATAGTTTATGAAACATCGCTGGAATCTTAAATATGGAAGAAGGAAAAACAATCATTAAATTGCCCGATGGCAGGGAAATCGAAGTTGATAAAGAAGGTTTTATGGTTCACCCTGAATTATGGAGCGAGGAGATTGCCGTATCCTTCGCCAAACTTGAAGGGATTGAAACCTTAACCGAAGAGCACTGGTCGGTGATAAAATATATCAGGAACCACTATCTGGAAAACGACCTTGCCCCCATGGTCAGAAGTATCTGCAAAACCACCTGCCTGCCGTTAAAAAAGATATACGAACTCTTCCCGGCCGGTCCTGCCAAAGGCGCTTGCAAATGGGCCGGGCTTCCCAAACCTGACGGCTGTGTTTAACCGAAGTATCTATGGAAACCGTTGATTTCACCATTCTTACCGCAATCTTGTGTATCCTCACCCTCGGCATAATGATGCTCCTTACCTTTAGCAAACTGCGCAAGGATTTTTCCGAACCTAAAGGCAGTCCAGCCAAAGGAATTGCTTATGCCCTGACCTTCGGCATGCTCCCGGGCGCAAAGGAAAGCGCTTCCCAACATCTTACCTCATACCTTGCCGGTATCTTATTCCATATCGGGATATTCGCCTCGTTTTTATCTACGGCGATTATTTATTTTGGGCTGAATGATACTTTGATAATTCCCGATTGGCCGCTTTACATACTAATGGGATTGATTGCCATAGGCCTGTTAAACGGATTGGGTTTGCTGATAAAACGGATTATAAATCAACGGCTCAGGGCTCTCAGCCACTTTGACGACTATTTTTCCAATATCCTGGTTAATGTCTTTCTTGCCGCCGCTATGGCCGCCCTGATTGGTAAAACAGAAACCGCTTATAACTTTATGTATCTTATCGAAGGCATATTATTTTTATACATCCCCCTTGGCAAACTGCGCCATTGCGCGTATTTCTTTGCCACGCGGATAATGTTCGGAATGTTTTACGGGCATCGGGGTGTCTTGAATAAAATAAAGGCTGGCTGAAAATGACCGAAAAGAAACCTGATACCGAAGCGGCTTTCAAGAGGTTCAAGGAGCTTCTGGACGCCAAAATCCATATATACATGAACGCCTGCGTCCATTGCGGACTGTGCGCGGATACCTGCCATTATTCGCTGGCTAATCCGGATGATATTGAAATGATTCCGGCATTCAAGATAAATAAGATTACTTCCTTTTACCGCAGGTATCATACCGTTCTGGGAAAACTTATCCCCTTCTGGACAGGCGCCAGAAAACTGGATGAAAATTACGCCAAAGAACTGGTTGATACCGCGTTCGGCAAATGCACGATGTGCGGCCGGTGCGGGATAAACTGCTCAATCGGCTTAAACGCTGGACAGCTGATGCGCGCGGCAAGAACGGCACTGGTGGAAGCCGGGCTTGTCCCGGATTCGCTCCAGGCAACCGTGGATAACGCCGTTAAGACCGGCAACAATATGGCGATAACCGAAAAAGACTTCGTGGATACCATCGAATGGCTGCAGGAAGACCTGCAGATGGAGTTAAAAGACGACAAGGTAAAGCTCCCTATCAATAAACAGGGCGCTGATATAATGTATACGCTTAATCCCAGGGAGCCAAAGTTTTTCCCCTTATCCATCTCCGCCATGGGCAAGGTATTCCACGCGGCAGGCGAAAACTGGACTTTTAGCAGCAAGAACTATGACGTAACCAATTACGCCCTTTTCAGCGGAAACGACCGCGAGGCCCTGGAAATCTCAATAAGGCTCGTTGACGAGGCGAAACAGCTCGGCGTAAAAAAGATAGTGCTGGCAGAATGCGGGCACGGCTTCCGGGCCACCCGCTGGGAGCTAGCCAACTGGAAAAAAGAAAAACTGGATATAGAAATCGTGAGTGTCCTGGAGCTTATGGCGGAATATATAAAGACCGGGAGACTGGAACTTGACCCATCAAAAAATAAGGAACGCGTCACCCTGCACGACCCGTGCAACCTGGTGCGCAACGGCGGTATCATAGAAGAACAGCGTTATATACTGAAGAAAGCGGTTAATGACTTTGTTGAAATGATTCCCAACCGGGCGCAGAACTTCTGTTGCGGGGGCGGGGGCGGAATGCTCGCCATGGGTGAATATTCCGACCGGCGCAAAAAGGCCGGTAAGATTAAAGCCGACCAGATTAAAGCCACCGGAGCCAAGGTGGTCGCAACACCCTGCCACAACTGCATTGACCAACTGACCGAACTAAACACGCTTTATAACCTCGGCGTAAAGATTAAAACCGTCAGCGAAGTCCTTGCCGAAGCCATAGTATTTGACAAATAAATATTCCTGTTTAGCCGCGCTATAACCTTTTAGGAGAAAAGATAATACTTTCACGCTTGGTAAATACAGGTAATGGTGTTATCTGTGACATTGCCTCAGGCTTGTAAGCCGTTTCGCCATGCCCGCTTATGGTCGCCATGAGTTTCTGGTTGAATTCCTTGAGCATCTTATTTTCCGTCTCTAATTCTTTTACCCTGTCTTTTAGTTTCTTTTCTGTAACGGTCTCTTTTGTTCTACCCTTCTTTTTATCCTTCACTTTTACTTTGGATATCGCTTCCATAATCTTTTCCCGCATCTTATCCATCCTTAGTTTTTCTTCGGCCATCTGGAGCGTTTCCTTTGCCGGCTGGTATTCCGGGTTTATCATAAGCGCGGTCTTAAATTCCGCCGCGGCCTTTTGGAAATCGCCTTGTAACGCATAGGCAATGCCCAGATTGTGGTAAGCAGAGTATGAATCGGGCGTCAGCTCTATCACCTTAAGGAAATCACGCTGTGCCTGTTTGAGCGACCGGGTGTAAATATAATTCATTCCCCGGTAGAAATAAGCCAGATGGTTTTTATCGTCGCGGTCTATTAACTCGGAGAATGCATCAATGGCGGTTTCGAATTCGCCCAGCGCGTCGTAAACCATCGCCCGTCCGTAATACGCCTCAATATAATCGGGATTAAGATATATCGCCTGAGAAAGATCTTTAATAGTCTCTTTAAGCATCGCTTTCACATCATCCTCATCACCCCACGGAGCAAGCTCATACTTAACCTCTGAGCGGTGATAATAGGCGTCGGCGTCGTTGGGATTTAATTCTATGGCTTTATTGAAAGCCACCAACGCCTCGCCTGTCATATTCATCTTTTGGTGCACTAATCCCAAATGATACCAGACATCGGAGTTCTTCGGCTCTTCCTTTGAAAGTTCGTCAAATATCTTTGCCGCATCGAACCACTTTTCAGCTTTGTATAATCCTATTCCCTGCCTCATCTTTTTCTGAGTTTCGGTCAGTTCTTTCTCAGGCGGAGGGCCTTTCCTCGCCATCGCCTTTATCTCTTCCATCCGTTTCAGGAATTCCGACGAAGGCTGATAGTATGCCTCTTTCAACCCGTCGAAAATAGCTTCAAGGTCGAAGTATTTCTCCCGGCACGCCTCACACTCTTTGAGGTGCGTGAGCAAGGCATCCATATTCTTGACGTATTTGGATTCACCGCGGGCGTAATCGGTAATATCGGCTTTGAATCTTTCGCAATCTTTTACCATATTTTAGATTATACAATATTTTATAACGGGAGACAAGGATTTAAATTTAAAATTCGGGCTAAAATCTTACTTGACAAACTACAGCTGTTTTGTTAATCTTTCAATATTGTATTACTG
>JACQZI010000037.1 GCA_016207825.1 Planctomycetota bacterium
CCCTATACCCCCTAGCCTATCCCTATCCGGGGTATGCCGAGCGCGAAAAGGGAGTATATAGAATTTCTATTTAAGGGGAACAAAAATAGTTATGCCCTCCTTACAGGGTATCACCACCCCCTCTACCCACCTCCCCTATACTCCCCTCCCTACCCCCATTCGGGGTGAGTAGAAAAACCGGAATAGGGGGTGCGACGGTAAAACGAATCCCCGTCTTTGCGCTGGGACGGCTAAAGCTCGTATATTAATTTCTATTTCAATATAATTAAATTTATCAGGCAGGGAAATAGGATCGGGACACCTGATTGAAAGAACAAGTGGAGGCGCGAGTAGTGAGGGGGGCGGCCTTTGGGTCGCCCCAACTTCATTTATTTTAATGGAGACAGGATATCTGTCAGATTGGGTTTGCCGATTTCTTCGGTCTCGTAACTGACAAATAAATAGGGCTTATTCAGCTTCAGATACCTTCCCAAATCCGTCGGGGTCGCCATTAGGACCAAATCGCACGGCACGGCGTTAATCGAATCTTCCATGTCCTTCATCTGTTTGGGGGTATAGCCGATTGCCGGCAGGACCGAAGATGTCTGTTTGTATTTTTCGAACGTGTCTTTTATCTCGCCTTTGGCATAAGGTCGCGGGTCAATGATTTCCTTGGCTCCGTATTTCTTCGCCGCAAGATACCCGGCGCCATAGCCCATTTCACCGTGGGTAACGGTCGGGCCGTCTTCGATAACGAGGACTCGTTTCCCCTTGACCTGTTCCTGGTCCGGGACGTAGATTATTGAATTCGCCTTGACGATTTTCGCCTTCGGGTTATATTTCCGGGCATTGGCTTCCACGGAGGCTATCTCTTCCGGCTTGGCGGAATCGACTTTATTGATGATGATGACATCCGCCAGTTCGAAATTCACCCTGCCCGGATAATAGCTTAGTTCATGGCCTGCCCTCAAGGGGTCGGCAACGGTGATATAGATATTGGGCTTGAAGAATGGAATATCGTTATTTCCGCCATCCCAGATGACGACGTCCGCTTCCTTTTCCGCGGCGCGCAGGACCTTTTCGTAATCCACCCCGGCGAATACTATGATGCCGTTCCTGATATGGGGTTCGTAATCTTCCCTTTCCTCGATAGTGCATTTATGCTTATCAAGATCGGCGACGGTTTCATAGCGCTGGACCGTTTGCTCGACCAGATTCCCGTAGGGCATCGGGTGGCGGCAGACAGCTACTTTCTTACCCATGGATTTAAGGATTTTCACGACACATCTGGAGACCGGACTTTTACCCGCGCCGGTCCGGACCGCGCAGACCGCCACGATTGGCTTGGTGGATTTTACCATGAGTCCCTCGGTTTTGGGTAACGTGAAGACAGCCCCAGCCTGTTCCACTTTTTTTCTCTGGACATCGATATAATTATAGGAAACGTCGCTGTAGGCAAAGACGACTTCTTCTACTTTATCCTGTTTAATAAGGTCGGTCAGCATTTTTTCCGGCTTTATGGGGATGCCCTGGGGATATAAATTGCCAGCCAATTCCGGCGGATAGCGCCGGTCGTCTATATGGGGAATCTGGGTTGCCGTAAAAGTGGTCACGTGGATTTGGGGATTATTGCGATAAAGCATGTTAAAAAGGTGGAAATCCTTGCCTGCGGCGCCCATAATTAATACGTTTTTAGTCATAGTCTGTCACTCCTTCCCGCAAGGCGGGATTTCGGGAACGCCCGATTACAGGAACCCCCCTGAATGGGCGCACTCGATTGAGATTATTAGTTTAAAGACAAGAGATTTTATACTGGGAAAAGCCTAAAAGCAAGGAAAATCCGAGTGTTTTTTGTTGCCCCGCAAAGCGGCTTTTCCTATAATCAAGGGCAAGATATGCCAAAATTACTGATTATCGAAGGCATGGGCAAGGGAACCACTTACGAGATAAGCGGAAACACCTCTTTGGGCAGGGCCTCCTCCAACCTTATCCAACTTTTCGGCAAGCAAATCTCGCGCAATCACAGCATCATAGTTAAAAAGGGTAGTAATTTCATCATTCGTGATTTGAACAGCCGCAACGGCATTTTCGTAAACAGCAAGAAGGTTGAAGAACAGGTTTTAAAGGAAGGTGATGAAATAGCCATCGGGACGGTGAAAATGATATACGAGCCTTCTTTTGACATAAAGACCGCTTACGGGAAAGAGGATAGTTTAATCGTCCTTCCGGATGAAGAATCCGTAGCGACCTCCATGATTACCACGTCCATTCCGGAGGCGACCATAGCGCTTGACGAATCCCGCGCCCTGACGCCGATTAAGAAGACCGGGAAAACGATTGACAGCGAGGCAATGAAGCGTCTGGAAGTGGTTAACCAGCGCCTCAAAGCACTTTATGAAATCGCTTCTTTATCCGGCGCCATGATGGAAGAAGAGGAATTGCTCAAACGCGCCTGCGAAATCATATTTTCCGTTATCAAAGCGGAACGGGTGGCGATTATGTTTTCCGATGAAGCGGGCAACGAGGTCCATCCGGCAATCATCCGCTCACCCGAAGGCCCGGGCGGGGACATCACTTTAAGCCAGACCATTTTAAAGGAAGTGATTAAAAACAAGCGGGCGGTTTTCTCGCCCGATATTGAGGTTGATAAGCGTTTCCAGCTAAGCCAGAGCATAAGGCTCGACCAGATAAAATCGATCCTGTGCACGCCGCTGGTGACCAAGAACCGACTCATCGGGGCAATATACCTGGATACGCGCGACCCGCAATATACATTTATCGAAGACGAGCTTCACCTGCTTATTGCCATCAGCCAGCAGGTGGCGATTGCCCTGGAAAACACCCGGCTTTACCACCAGGTTAATGAGGAGGTGAAAATTCTCAGGAAGAAAACCCAGGAAGAAGCCAGCTTAATCGGCGAAGATAAATCCATGCAGGATGTTTTGGATAAGATAAACAAGATTGCGTCTTCGGATGTAACCGTTCTTTTGGGAGGCGAAACGGGAACCGGCAAGGAGCTCATCGCCCATGCCATCCATTATGCCGGTAACCGGCGCGACAAGCCGTTTATTGCCGTGGATTGCTCCACCATCCCCGTGACATTGCTGGAAAGCGAACTCTTCGGACACGAGCGCGGGGCTTTTACCGGCGCCAGCCGCATGAAGGTTGGAAAATTCGAGCTTGCCGAAGGCGGGACAATTTTCCTTGATGAAATTTCCAATATGGATATGGCAACACAGGCGAAGTTCCTGCGGGTACTGGAAGAGCGCAAGTTCACCAGGGTGGGCGGGATAAAAGTGATGTCGATAAACGTCCGGATAATCGCCGCGACCAACGAGGATCTGGAAATGCTGATAAAAGAAGAGAAATTCCGGGAGGATTTATACTATCGTCTGGCGGTCATGCCGATTATCCTGCCGCCCTTGCGCGACCGGAAGAACGATATCCCGCTTCTGGCAAAACATTTCCTGCGTAAGTTTGCCGAGACGAGCAAGAAGAATATCACCAGCATTACGCCGGAGGCCATGAAATATCTCGTTTCTTACAATTGGCCCGGAAACGTCCGGGAGTTGCGTAATATCATCGAGCGCGCGGTGGTTTTAGGGGCCAAGACAATAATTACCCCGGAAGAATTGCCCATGCACATCACCAAAAAGGCGCCTACCCATGAAATGATGATAATGGAAAATCTCAATAAGATGTCTTTGGATAATATCCTCAAGCAAGTGGAAAAACAATGTATCATACAGGCGTTGACCGAGGCAAAAGGGCGCAAAACCGTGGCGGTGAAAATGCTCAGGATATCCCGCCCGACCCTGGATAAGAAGATAAAGGAGTATGATATCCCGGTATGAAACAGACAAAGCCATATATCAGCGAGCTGAAAGACAACGAAACAATAAAGCGGGTTTTCCTGGTCGCTGCCAAGGATGTCAAAAAGGATAAAAACAACCGTCCTTATTTTGACCTGAAACTGGCGGATAAGACCGGGAGCATTCCTGCCAAGATGTGGAATAACGCGAATATTGACAGGCTGGATAAAAGTTTCGCCAAGGACGATTTTATTTATGTCGCCGGGAAGCTGGAAGCGAGCGCCAAATACGGGCGGCAGATAATAGTAGACAGCCTTGACCGGATCGAGGAAACCGATATAGATTTATCTGATTTTGTCCGCCAGTCCGGGCAGGATGTTGAACTCTTGTTTTCCCAGCTGTCCGAGGCGATGGAGGCAATCGAAAATCCACACCTTTCCAAGCTGGGCACTTTGTTCTTTAAGGATAAGGAGTTTATTGATTCTTTCAAGAAGGCACCCGCCTCCATAACGCATCATCAGGGATATTTGGGAGGATTGCTGGAGCATACTGTTGCCATCCTTAGCCTGGCAAAGAATCTTCTGGTGAGCTATCCGAAACTCAATCGCGATTTGCTTCTCTTCGGGGTTTTCCTCCATGATATAGGCAAGGTCAAGGAATATCAGATTAAACTGCGGCCCGACCATACGGATGAAGGCAGGTTAATTGGCCATACGGTTTTAGGAATTTTAATGCTGGAAGAAAGGGCCAAAGCGATCAAGGATTTTCCGGTGGAGTTATTAATGCAGCTGCGGCATCTTATCATCAGCCATCACGGGGAGCGTGAATACGGGGCGCCGGTTGTCCCGATGACCGCCGAGGCAATGGCACTGCATTTCCTGGATAATATAGATGCACGGTTAGCGGAATATTACGAGATTACGGAAACGCTGCCCGCGGAGGCAGTGTGGACCAATTGGCTGCCGTCGCTGGACCGCCGGTTCTACCGCCCTCCAGAAACCGTATAATAAAAGGCGGTTATTTTTTATTTTCTACTCGTTCCCCAATCATTATCTTGGGAGGAGGATTAATATACTCTCTTACCAAGAGGCGCTTGCATTCCAACGGGTAAAATTTATAAGGCGCATAATGGTTTATTAGCAAAGACATATCTTTTAGCTCCCCGGTAATTTTGCCGGTAATTTTCCGGTTATTAATTTTGATGGTTGTTGTTCCGTCTGTTTCATGAAAAAGGGATGCTTTATATATTGCCGGTTCGGCAGGCAAAACGCCGTATTTACAATTAACTTTTTGCTCTCCGGCAATAACCGCGTAAATATCTCCCGTATACATATTCCAGGAATCATTAATTCCCAATGTGATTTCCCGGCTTTTAAGAGATTCGTTTATTTGTTTCAATATATAATTAATACGCATCCTTACTTCCGGGTCCGATGTTTCTTTAAGTGTTTTTGCCAATGATTCAAGGGAAGGCTCGCCGATTTTTATTAAAGCGTTCTGTGCTGATTCCCTTGTTTCCCAATCATCATCGCCGAGACTAACTACAAGTTTATTAAGCCGGTTTTTAAGCTCGTCATTGATTTTAACCGGAGATGTTAGCTTTACATTCAGATAAAATGCTTCAATGTATCCGGCGGTGTCCCCGTAAAGAATGTCACATTCTATCGCGAAACCTTGAAGGGGCGGAATGTTTTTGATTTTTATCGTACGGTTATTCCAATCATTGTCCTTCCCGTCTTTAAGCGAATTGATTACCAGCGAGCTTTTGCCTGCGTTATCTTTGCGGATAGAATAATCGATTTCTTTTTCCGCTTCCCATTTAGCGGCGTCTAATTTGCCGGAACTGAAATCCTCATAAAACGGAAGAAGGTCGAATAGCGTAAAATTAGCCGCCGTGGCGCCGGGATTGCCGTAATAAAGCCAATAATTAGCATCTTTTGATTCCGGCGGAAGAGCTTTTTCCAAATTAAACCACAGTGTCGTTTCTTTAGCCTTTTCGTCTTGGTTTTCGATAACAAAAGGAATTTCCGTCCCTTTATAAACCAGTCTTAGATCGGCTAAAACAGGGGATGCGTTGTTCCCAAATCGGTTTTTATCTATCACGAAATCTATCGTATAATTTTTGTTCAAAGGTGTTTTTGTCTGATTGGTTATTTCTATATTATTTCGGTATGCCCAATCTGCATCCCACCACCCGGATGGTTTATCGCCGCTTGATTGGGAAAGAACGAGAGAGGGATTACGGATAGTGAAAAACAGCAGCGCTAAAAACACTGTAAAAAGGGCAAGTGTTTTTAAGAATTTCTGCGCCGAACTAAAATTAGCGTCTTTCGCCATAAAGAATAAAAAACGGAGATAAGAATATTCCCTTATTCCTTATCGTTGAGATGAAAAGATTTAAAAAGCTCCCCGCGTATCTATAAAGCGGATTATTCCTGCAGCCGTAATAGCCATTGATTATCCGTGCCTTAAATCCTTTTTGTGACAGGGCGTTTCTTAAGCGATAAGGATTCATCAGGTGTTCCATCCAGTTACCAGTATATGGATCACAGGTGTTGGTCGGGTGAGACAGTTGCTTGGGTAGGCAACCGGTTTTTGAGTAGGCATCAACCGCTTTTATGATATCCGGTTTCATCATTCCCCTTGTGGCAATTGCCAGCTTGTCGGTTTCCACTTCAGAAAGGCTTGATACGCGTTCGCGGATGATTTCCTGGCGGATGGTTAAGTAAGCACGGCTGGTATCACGTTCTTTATGCCCGTATTCGGGTTTCCGGTCGCAATGCTCGGCTTCATATTGCTTCCTCGATACGCGCAAGGTATAAAGCTTATTAAACATATTGGCGCCGGACGCCATGATTATCTTTAGCGTCCCATCGGATAAGCCGGGAAGCTTATCAAAAAAAGAGGCGATATCATAGACATGCTCGATTACGTCGTAAGAGGCAATCGTATCGCAGTTAAGTTCATGCTCATGTAAAAAGGAGATGGTTTCATCTATATCACCGCAGACATAATAATCCGCGTCCAGTCCGAGTGCTCTGGCGGTTGTCTTGGCGTCGTTACAGGAAACGTCGTAGATATCATTATAAATCACCGTGCCCAGCCCAAGTTCCTTGGCCAATAAAGAAAGTATGCCCGAACCTCCCCCGTAGTCTATAAAGACGAATTCTTTCAATGGCTTATTGTTTCCAACAAGCACCCATGCCAGAAGATAAGAATACAACTGTAAATTCGCCGTCAGGTTTGCCGTTTTGGATGCAAGATATGTTTTGCCGTAATCGGATATTTGAAGTTCGGTTATTTTAAAAGATTTCAGCTTGATGAAAACCTTTTCCGCGGCCTGATTTATCTTTTCAAGTAACTGCCAATTTATCGGCAGACGGGCGTTTTTATAGATAAATTTCATAACGTTTATTTATTAGGCTTTCGGCAAACACAAATCTTTTCATCTTTCAGCAAGCCGTGTTTTTGGATAAGGGTATCTCCCAGCATGGCCGCGTAGTTATCAGGTGTTACGATAAAACCCGCTTCTTCAAGTCTCTTGAAATAATCTCGTCCGTAAATCCTGACATGGTCCGGATGCCCGAAAACCTTTTCCCGTTCCGCCGCCGGTACCGCAGGGTCTTCAAAGGTTCGTTCTCGCTTAATATCAACCGGTGTTTGCAAGATTCCCCATCCGCCCGGTTTTAATATCCGGCAAATCTCATTCATTGCCTTTCGGTCGTCTGGAATATGTTCAAGCACATGATAACAAATTATGCAATCAAAATGGTTCGCGGGGAACGGTGTTTTTGTCAAATCCACCCTCAGCATAGCCCAAGATGACGAAAGGTCAGCGCTTAAATAATCAAGGTTCGGGCATGCCCGATATTTTCCCTGGAGGAATCGCAAAGGCGCGATGTCAAGAACCTTCAGTGGCGCCCTGAAAAAGTCCGTCTTCTCTTTTAAATACAACCAGAGAAGGCGATGCCGCTCAAACGAGCCGCACCGGGGACAAATCGCATCCGGCTGTTCTTCTGAGAATCCGATAAACTTCCGGAATTCTCCTCCGCAACAAGGGCAAGCGTACTTTTTACCCAGATAAAAAAGCGAATAAATATATCTTACCCGCAGATGACATTTTTCAGGGACAATGCTTTTAAAAATGTTTTTTATAAATCCCATAATTATTTGGAGGAAAAGGATAAGATCCGTTCGGCAACGATCCTCCAAGAAAATAATTTCTCTGCGCATTTGCGGCCGTTATGGCCCAGCTCTAATCGCAGTTTTTCGTCGGTTGACAGTTTTTCCAGCGCGCCAATCAGTTCATCTCGGTTGTTATAAGTCACCAGAATTCCGGCGGTGCAGTTTTTGACTTCCTGCGAAAAAGAAGCTTCCGTTGCCAGAACCGGAATACCGCACGCCATATAAGCAAAAACCTTTAATGGAGAGCAAATCCTTTGGGGAGGCATCAGGGCGACCCCAATATCAAATGTATTAATCCATTCAGGAGCAATATCCTTGTGAACCTTTCCCGGGAATAGGACCTTGTTTTTAATATTAAGCTTCTCAGCAAGCGCGATATAATCGTTGAAATATTCCCCGTCGCCTACAATAACGGCAATTGTTTTATCATGCTTTTTCAGAATCGGAGGCAAACTTTCTATTAAAGTATCAACTCCCTGCCAGCCGGCGAAGTTACCGATAAATCCGATGCAAACCACATTTTCCTCTAAGCCCAGTTGACGGCGGCATTTTATCTTGTCCATCGGTCTATAGAGCTCAATATCTACCCCGTTAGCGACGACAACCGTCTTTTTATCCGGTATCGAAAAAGTGTGGCGGATTTTTTCAGCAAGGCGGCTGTCGATGCAAAACAACCTGCTGGCACGGTTAAAGACTAATTTTTCCAGCCATTTTCCCGCTCGGCGTCGCAGCCACATACAGCTTGATTTCCGGTATGATTCTTCGGCGCTGAAAAAACCGTTAATTTCCAACCAGATGGATTTTCTAACTGGCAAAAATCTTAAGGCTAGGGCAAGATTTGGATGGTGACGGACATAAATTTTATCGTAACGGGTATCCCGGCATTTAAGAATAAGGATAAACCAGGCAATAATGCTTGAAACAATCCCTTCAATCAACCAAAAATTAGTCCATCTGGGTAAAACATAAACAGTCAAATTCTTTTCTTTAATGACGGATGGTTTGGGGCTGATAACAACCACATCTGTCTTTACACCAATTTGCCGAAAGGCCTTGGCTAAATCCAAGAGATGCACTACCCGCGCATCCGTCTGGGACATATCTACCTGTGCTAGCGATAATATTTTCATGACAATTGTTTTTTCCAAACTAGGGCATTTATCCAGCGCCATGGAGTAAAACTAAAAGGCATTTTTCCTTCTAGGATGGATTTAAACTCTTTTTGCAGTTCAGGTCGGATAAAAACAGCATCGTTATCTGGAATAGTTTGTAAAAGATTCTCAAAATTAACCCGCTGGGTTTGGGTTAGCCAGATATCTTCCGGAGTGACAAAACCCATTTTGTCGCGGCGCAGACGTACTTCCTCTGGCAATATTCCTTTCATCGCTTGCCGGTAAAGATACTTGGTCCAGCCGTTCCGGATTTTCTGGTTGTCAGGAGCCGAAAAAACAAACTCGACAATCCTGTAATCCAAAAAAGGAACTCTTGATTCTATGGAAAAAGCCATGGAATTTTTATCTTCATAACGCAGTAACGCCGGCAGGCTGGCGGAAACAAACATCTCGTATAATTTCTTTGTTAAATCCCCTGCGCCTTCATACGGATTTTCCTTTTTAAGCATTTGCAGGTATTTATTATGCGGGGATTGCTTCACTCCCTCTTGCCAGAAATCAGTATTCAGCCATTTTATTTCGTGCCGTACCCTTCGGTCGAAGATGCGGTAAAGCCGACGGCTGAGATAGGCGGAAAATAAATCGCCGGCTATTTTAGCGAGAGAAGACTTTCTGACACGACAATATCCGGAAAGCTCCGCCGATAAAGCTGAAAAGCGCAGTTGTTTCAATAACTGGATAAGATAGACCGCGTAATAAGTAGGATACCCGGCAAAGATTTCGTCTGCCCCCTGCCCGTCCAGCATGACCGTTACCCCGCTTTCCTTTGCCAAGCGGAAAACATTCCATTGCGCGTAAGGGCTGCTGGAAATGACTGGTTCATCCTGATGCCAGACAAACCGTTCGATTTCTTCAAATAGTTTTTTTCCCGACGGGAAGGTATAATAGGGCTTGACTTTTGTAAAACCGGTGATTTTATGTATAAACTGGCGTTCGTCATAGATCCTATTCTCAAAACAGGAAGAAAATGTTTTTTGGAGATCCGTTTTATTTTCCAATTGCAGTAATTTATTTACAACGCAAACTATTCCTGAAGAATCTAATCCGCCTGAAAGGCAGCTTCCGATAGGGACGTCGCTTCTTAGGCGCAGTTTGATGCTATCCTCAAAGAGATTCAGGAAAATCTCTTCATATTCCCGGTCTGAACAGCCGGTCAGTTTGCTATTAAGATTGATATCCCAATAGCGGACTGGTTTCGGCATATAGCCTTGTTTGCCAAGCGGTATTTCCAGATAATGCGCCCCGCGCAGTTGTTTTATACCCTGGTAAAAGGTTTCTTCGGAGTGATCAAGCAAGCCGTAAACCAGGTAATCAAAAAGGACACCTGTCTTTATCTCTTTCGCTACATTCTGATGAGACAAGATTTGCTTTATCTCCGAGCCGAAAATAAAATAATTGCCGTCGAAATAATAATAAAATGGTTTTACCCCGGCACGGTCGCGGCTGCAGAAGAGGATGTTTTTGCGCAAATCCAGTATCGCGAACGACCACATCCCGTTGAATTTGGAAAGGCAGTTCACTCCCCACTCCTCATATGCCGCCATAATCACTTCCGTATCCGTCTGGGATTTGAAGCTATAGCCTTTGGCTTCAAGCTCTTTCCGTAATTCGATATAATTATAAACCTCGCCGTTGTGAATTATCCAGAGCTTGCCATTAGAGTAAGACATTGGCTGGCATCCGGCATCCGTCAAATCTATGATGGACAGTCGGCGGTGCCCCAAGCCGACCGACCAGCTTGTGTTTTTGTATACGGATAAATCGGAGGACTTATCTATTATCCTGTTGCCAGAACTCCCGAACAGCAAAAATCCTTCCCCGTCCGGGCCGCGGTGGCGCACGATATCCGTCATCCGCCCGAGTGCTTCCGCGTCGACAGGTTTATTATTTAATGAAACGATTCCGGCTATTCCGCACATAATTTTTACGCTTACTTTGCTTCTTTAGCGACTAATTTTGCCAGCTCCAGTGCCTGCTTTTTAGTGGAAACAGATTTCTCCAACTGCGTTTCTTCCACCTTCTTCAGTATTACCGAAAATAGCGGGCCCGGTTTCAGCCCGAGCCGGATTAAATCATGCCCGTTTATCAGGAGCTTCGGCTTAAGTTCTTCTTTGGAAAGCTTCTTAAACTTCCGCTGGGCGTAATAATGAGGTTTAAGGTCCAAATCGCTTGCCAGCCGGTCCGCCTTATGGAGCTCGGCAAGTTCAGCGTAATGAGGCTCACGGAAAAGCCGTTTTAAAGTCGCAGTCCGCATCTTTTCGATATCCTTAAAAGCCATGTGTTTATCGACCAGGAACATCACTTTTTCCTTTTCTGCATTGGAAAGCCTGAATCGGTCACATATCTTTCCGGCGATATCGCGGCCTTTGTGTTCGTGCTCGTGGAAACGGATCCGGTCCGTTATCATAAATGTCTTGGGTTTACCGACATCATGCAAAAGCGTGGCAAAAGCGAGCTCGAAAGTTAAAGACACGGGCAGTTTTTCCAAACACCTTAATGTATGAACGTAAACATCTCCTTCCGGATGAAATTCCTTGGGTTGTTTTACGCCTTTCATCTTATGGACTTCCGGAAGCAATATTTTAAGAAGCCCTGTTTTATCCATAAGCCGGATGCTTTCAGCGCGCCTTTTTGAAAGGAGCATTTTTTTGATCTCATCGCGGATGCGTTCGGCGCTGACCACTTTTATCTTCCGGGCGAATTTCTTTATGGCGGAAAAAGTTTTCGGCTCTATTTTAAATCCCAATTGCACGGCAAAGCGGATTGCCCGGAGCATTCGTAGCTTATCTTCTTTGAAACGCTCTACGGGAGCGCCGATGGCGCGTATGAATTTGCGTTTAAGGTCTTTCTTCCCTTCGACCAAATCGACCAGCCGGTTTTCCAGCGGGTCAAAGCCCATACCATTGACTGTGAAGTCGCGCCTCAGGACGTCGTTTTCCAGGGAGGAGAATTTTACTTTGTCCGGATGGCGCCCGTCCGAATAGGGACCTTCGGTGCGGAAGGTGGTTACCTCTATGTTAAACCCCTTCTCGATAACATTGATTACGCCGAAGGCCTTTCCTGTGGCAACGGTTTTCTTAAATATTCGGATGACGTCTTTGGGGTGCGCGCCGGTGGCGATATCATAGTCTTCGGGAATGCGGTGCATCAGCTTATCGCGCACGCACCCTCCTGCGAAATAGGCCGCAAATCCGTGCTTACGGAGCCGCTTTAAGACGCCCAATGCCGTTTCGTATTTGGGGTTTTTGGTTTGCATGACCTAAAACTATATCAAATCCAATGCGGATACTCAAATAAAAACGAAGCGAAATAGCCCCGCAATGTCAATATTTTATTGCATTCCGAACCGGATTTGATATACTTTCTAATCCGCTTGCTTACGAAAGGCAGAAAAGCATGAAAAAGGTTATTGAGCTAATAAAGTCCAAAAAAGCCAAGGTCGGAATCATCGGGATGGGTTATGTCGGGCTGCCCTTAGCACGCCTTTTTGCCCAGAACGGATTCGCCGTCATTGGGTTCGATATCGATAAGGAAAAGATTAAAAACCTTAATGCGGGCAAAAGCTACATTAAGCATATCTCCTCCGATTCCATAAAACAGATGCTCCGACAGGGTTTTCGCCCGAGCAATAATTTCAAGGAGCTTAAAGCCACGGACGCCATCATTATCTGCGTGCCTACCCCCTTGACCAAGATGCGCGAGCCGGATCTTTCCTATATAGTTAATACCGCCGAGGTGATTTCACAGAATTTGCGCAAAGACCACCTGGTCATACTGGAAAGCACTACTTATCCGGGGACAACGGATGAAGATGTCCTGCCGATACTGGAAAAATCAGGCCTCAAATTCGGCAAGGATTTCTATCTGGCATTTTCACCAGAGCGCGAAGACCCGGGTAACCCCGTTTACTCCACGGAGAAAATACCAAAGGTGGTCGGCGGAGTGAATAAAGAATCTGGCGAGCTTGCTGCGCTTTTATACGGGAGCGTGGTCAAAAACATCGTGCCGGTTTCCACAGCGCGCGTTGCCGAGGCAACCAAGCTCTTGGAGAATATCTACCGCTGTATTAATATCGCGATGGTAAACGAGCTTAAGATGCTCTTTGACCGCATGGACATAGATGTTTGGGAAGTAATAAAAGCCGCTTCAACCAAGCCCTTTGGATTCCATCCATTTTATCCGGGGCCGGGGCTGGGCGGGCATTGCATCCCGATAGACCCGTTTTACCTTACCTGGAAAGCGCGTCAGTTTGAAATGCCGACAAGGTTTATTGAACTCGCCGGGGAAATCAATACCAATATGCCTTATTATGTGGTGACTAGGGTGATTGACGCCTTGAACGTGCGAGACAAATCCATTAAAGGTGCCAAGATTCTCATTCTCGGCGTGGCATATAAAAAGGACGTGGATGATATGCGCGAATCGCCGTCCATACGTTTGATAGAAATACTGGAGGAAAAGGGCGCTATCGTGTGCTATAACGACCCCTTTATCCCGAAATTCCCGCACCTGCGCCAGCATAAAATTGGCTTGAAGTCGCAGGCGCTTACCGCGGACCTTTTGAAGAAGCAGGACGCGGTGGTGATTGCTACAGACCATTCGATTTATGATTACCAGTGGATTGTGAAGAATTCCCATCTGGTAGTGGACAGCCGTAACGCCACGGCAAAGGTGACAGTGGGGAAAGAGAAGATAGTTAAGGCTTAAGTACACGGATTGAGTGGATTAATCTGCTTAATCGGTTTAATCAGTGTACAGATTTAAGTATGGGGATTTTTAAAGCGTACGATATCCGCGGGAAATATCCTTCCGAGCTGGATGAACCTAAGGCCTATATCATCGGCCGGGCGATTGCCAGATACTTTAAGGTTAAATCTATCGCCATCGGGCGCGATGTCCGCTTATCCTCAGATTCCATGCGGGACGCTTTAGTCAAGGGCTTAACGGATGAGCAAGTCGCGGTGACGGATATCGGGGTTGCCACCACGCCAATGTCTTATTTTGCCAGTGCCGTCTACGGATTCCCGGCAATGGTTATGGTGACTGCTTCTCACAATCCACCCGAATACAACGGATTCAAAATCTGTCGCGAGAACGCCATTGCTTTGTCAGAGAAAACGGGATTATTAGATATAAAGAGAATTGCGGATGAGATTTCTTTACAGTATAAATATGCTCCGGCAAAGACTAAGACCGCTTTGCTTGATATCAAAGCTGATTACAAGAAACTTATCCTGAATCTGGTCAAGATTCCCAAGCCGGTAAAAATAGTGGTGGATACAGCCAACGGCGCAGTCGGCCCGGTATTTGAAGAGATATTTTCTAAGGCGGAATTCGCCTACACGGCATTATATTTTAAGCCGGACGGAAGGTTTCCTAACCACGAGCCCAATCCAATGAATGACGAGAACATGGTAGATATCAAAAAGGCGATATTGAAGAATAAGGCGGATTTCGGGGTTGCTTTTGATGGGGACGGCGACCGTTGCATGTTCCTGGATGAAAAGGCCGAGCGGATTCCGAGCGACATGGTTTCCGCCCTGATTGCGCGGGAGATGATAGCCGCCGAGCCTGGCGCCGGGATTGTCTACGATCTACGCTCAAGTTGGGCGGTCAAAGAAGAAATCGTTAAAGCCGGAGGCAAGCCGATAAGGGAGCGAGTAGGCCACGCATTTATCAAGGAGATGATGCGGAAATACAATTCGCCTTTTGCCGGCGAATTATCCGGACATTATTATTTCCGCCAAAGTTATCCCAGTCCCAAGGGCGTAGGAACGGTTTACTGGTTCGCGGATTCCGGGATTGTCGCCTTTGTCAATTTTATAAACGCCGTGACGCGTATAGGAAAGCCGGTTTCAGAGATTATCAAGCCATTCAAGCGCTATTTTGCCTCCGGCGAGCAGAACTTTGAGGTGAAGGATAAGGATGCCGTAATGGAAAAGATTACCGTCGAGTTTAAGGACGCTTCGCTAAAGGATAAACTGGATGGTGTGACCATAGAATACCCTGATTGGTGGCTGAATCTACGGCCTTCCAATACCGAGCCGCTTTTGAGACTTAACCTGGAAGCCAAAACCAAGGACAAACTGGATAAAATAACGGACAGGCTGGTGAAGATAATTAAGGAAGGCTAATAGTGAAAAAAGTTATTATTATTGTTTTACTGTTTGTAGGGTTAATGGGATGTAACGGAAAGACTCCGGGGCTTCCGAATTTAAATGGCAAGACGGCGCTGATAATTATCGCGCCGCAGAATTTCCGCGACGAGGAATACCGAATTCCGCTGACGCTCTTGGAAAAAGCGGGCGTCAAGATTACAGTCGCTTCATCCGAACTTGGAGAAGCGCACGGAATGCTCAAGAAGGAAAAGGTAAAACCGGATATTCTACTTAAGGATGCCAAGGCAGATGAATATGACGCGGTTATATTCGTGGGCGGCCTTGGTGCGATGAAGTATTTTCAGGATAGCGATGCCCAAAGGATAGCCAAAGAAGCGGTGGAAAAGAACAAACTCTTGGCGGCAATATGCCTGGCGCCGGCGATACTGGCCAATGCGGATTTACTCAAAGGCAAAAAGGCGACGGTGTATGAATCCGAAGCCGAAACGCTGAAAGCCAAAAGCGCGCTTTATGAAAACAAAACGGTTGTGAAAGACGGGCTGATTATCACTGCCAACGGACCCGAAGCTGCCGGTGAATTTGCCGAGGCGATTGTCAATGCCTTGGCCCAAAGGGCTAAGTAAATACAATTCCAATATTCAGCGAAACATTTCCCCTCCAGCCGTGTTTAATTATATAAGAATAGTCTGTCAATAAATTATAAGACGGATAAATAATATATAAAGAGAAAGGAGCGTGGTATGATAAAAGGGTTAAAAATAGCGATGGTAGCGCTTGCTATTGCCGGGCTGATTTTAATCTGGGCACATGACAGTGTCGCTCAGGGAAACCAGAAAAGGCAGGAACCGCCTGTCGGATATGATGAGATTATGGAGCCTGATAATATGTTCGAGATGGAATTCGAAGAAGGTGAATTAGGAGAAGGAGAAGACAATCCACCCATGCCGTCTGCCGAGGACAAGAACCGGGGGGAAAGAAATAAAGGCGAACGCTTCAGGGGGCAGCACCAGCCGATGCAGGGAGGGCCGGATATATTTATGCAAAACCTGAAGGTGCAGGAAGAAATGAAGCGTCATGGCGAGGCGATGAAGCCTCTCTTTGAAGAGATGAAAGTCCTTAGGGAGAAGATGAGGAAAGAATTGAAGCCGAAAGACGGCGAAACCAAACCTCCGAAAGAACAGCCGGGGAAAGATGCGCCCAAGCCGGATGATAAGATGAGAGAAGATATGGAAAAGCTCATGGACCCATACAAAGCCGAAGCCGAAAAGATTGCCGGGAAGATAACGGCGGAAATGGTTTTACATCACCAGAACCTGGCGAAAATCGTGGAAGCCGAAAAGGAAAATATTACCAAAAAGATTGCCAAAGATATTTTAATGCCACCCCCTCCGGGACAAAGAGGCAATATGGGCGGCCACCAGGAAAATAACCGGGGCGGAATGAGAAGGGGTGGAAACCAGAACGATAATCAGAAACCACCGATGCCGCCGGAGGAAAAGGAAGAATAAACAAATTATTTTAAGCTGACAAACCCCCTCTTTGGACGAACTGTAAGAGGGGGTTTTTATTTGGGACAAATCTGGAAGGCGGTAATTTATAGACAAACCAACCCGATTTCATTATAGTAACCCGAATTAGACTGAGGTAATGGGCGAGATTATCTATGGCAAGAGAAATAACCGCGGCCGAACGCCGCAAGGGATTAAATATATCCATCTGGGACGGGGTGTTTACCACCATACATGGGACTTTGGTTGGCGGTGTGTTTTCTATCGGATATATAAGCGATCTTGGTGCGAAAAACATCCATTTCGCGCTTTGGACTGCCTTGCCTCCGTTGGTAATCGTGGCGCAGATTTTTACCGCTTATTGGCTGCAATCCTTATCGTCACGCAAACCGATTACCGTAATTACCGCGGCCTTATCCAGACTTTGCTGGTTCGCAGTAATATTCCTGCCTTTTCTGTTTATTAAAAACAAGGCATTGAATATTTTCTTCGCCCTTTATGTTTTAGCGGCGATTACCGGGGCGATGGCAGGAAACCCGTGGACTTCCTGGATGTCCGACCTCGTGCCGAGGCAATTGATCGGAAGATATTTTAGCCGACGAAACATGATTTGCGCGATAGTAGGAGCAGTTGTTGGACAGGCAGCTGGGCTTTTTCAAGATTACGGAAAACAGATTGCCGGGTATATCTACAATTTGCTGCCCACAATAGATTATCTGACAAAAGAAGAAGCGCTTAATTTTATTAATCTTGGACTGCTTTCGTTGCTGGGAGCAATAGCGGGCATAATCGCCACGGTATTTCTTATAAAACAGCCCGAACCGTGTTTCGCGATAAGAGAAACTCAGCGCAAGCCCATAATGCTATGGAAATATATAAAAATTACTTTGGCGGATAAAAAATTCAGAATATTTATAATCTTATTTTGCGCCTGGAGCATCATCAACAGTTTTGCCGCGCCGTTTTGGCTGCCGTACCTTAAGAATAATATAAAATGGGGTTATTCCACGATAAAATTCTATGAATCGCTGGCATTATCATTCCGTATCCTGGGGCTGTTAATCTGGGGTAGGCTTATCGACCGCTACGGATGCAAACCTGTAATCATGGTGGTGATATTTTTTGTTTCGCTCCATCCTTTATACTGGGTGGTTTCCGATTCCAATTTCAGCATCATGATTTATCTGGACGGCATTTCTAGCGGTTTTATGTGGGCGGGAATGGAAATCGCGCTTTTAAAGATGCTTCTGGGAAGCGCCCCCAAAGAGCATAAAGAAATGTATTATGCGGTATACGGCGTATTGACAAGCGTTTCCGCGGCGCTTCCGCAATTCCTTATCGGATATGTGGCGGATATAATCCCGCCGGGTTTCGTTTTCCTTTCTCTGGATTTTGTAAAATGGGTATTCTTTTTTACGGCCATCGGAAGATTCGCATTTCTGGTGCCTTTTTCAAAGCTGATAATCGAGCCGAAAAGCAAGCCGGTTTTATATCTTATTGATAATATAGCAGGACGCGTCAAAGGGTTGCTGGGGTTTATGAGCACGGTTTTCGCCCGGGAAGAAAAACCGGGGAAGAGCTCTTAAGTTCAAACGGGGCGCCTATTTTAATTTAGCGATCATTTCCGGGTCCAGCCTCTTCAGTTTTTGTTTGGTATCCACCATGACGATAGTGGTTTCGCCTTCCACCACCAGGCGTTTGGTTTCTTTCTCGGTTATTTTATACTGGAAGACAAAACTGGCACCGCCGAACTTAGAGATCCATGTATCAACCACTATTATTTCTCCATAATGTGAAGGGGAGCGGTAATCAACCCGTGCCGAAGCGACCATAAAGAAAACGCCTTTGTCGTGGTAGGCTTTTAAATCCACCCCGCGCCGGTTCATGTAATCGGTGCGGGCGCGCTCAAAGAACTTAAGGTAGTTCGCGTAATAAACGACGTTGCCGCAGTCGGTGTCTTCATAATAGATTTTTATTTCCATGTTTTCTCCTTTGTATACAGATTAAGCGGGTTCAGTCGATAATTACCTTTTCTTGACTTCGTTACAGGCATAATATAAAATTCCTTAAGCAAAGCAAGAAAATCGTTACGTTATATTGATTCAAAAGTAAGGAGCTCCGCATGAAAATATTTTTAGATACCGCAAACCTGAGAGATATTAAGCAAGCGCAGGATATGGGGATTTTGGACGGGGTGACCACCAATCCGACCCTGATTGCCAAGGAGCAAAAATCTTTTAAGGAGCTGGTTAAAGAGATTTGCGCCATCGTCAAAGGTCCGGTCAACGCGGAAGTGGTCGGGAAAACTGCGGACGAAATGGTTAAAGAGGCGGAGGAGCTAGTAAAAATTGCCAAGAATATCGTGGTGAAAATTCCGATGAATCCCGAAGGGCTCAAGGCCGTGCGGGCCCTTTCCGCGCGCGGGATAAAGACCAATGTAACATTATGCTTCAGTTCACTCCAGGCGATACTGGCCGCCAAGGCCGGGGCGAGTTACATGAGCATTTTTGTCGGGCGGCTGGATGACGCCGGGCACGTCGGGATGGATGTCGTCCGCCAGATCAAGCAGATTTATCTTAATTACAAGTTTCCCACGGAAATAATCGTGGCGAGTATCAGGCATCCTTTGCACGTGGTGGAGACGGCGCTTTCGGGTGCGGATATCGCGACCATTCCTTACGCAGTGTTTGAAAAAATGTTCAAGCACCCCTTAACCGAGGACGGAATCGAGATTTTCCTTAAGGACTGGGCAAAAGTAAAAGTATAACCGCCTTTGGGCATATAAAAATGTATCGTTATCCGGCAATGATTTGTTTATTGGTAATTATTTTCACCGCCTCGGCCTGCCCGAGTGTGCCCAAAAGGGGAGAGTATCCTTCCGACAATAATTTCCTTGAGGGTGATAAGAGTTTTTACGAGGGTGAATACGAAGCCGCGATAACCCGTTACCAGGCTTATTTAGACAATAATTCCGGTTCGGCTTTTGCCGGTGAGGCCTGGATGCGGATGGGATTAAGCCGCCTGGCCTTAGGGGATTACGATAAGGCGCTGTATGATTTGCTTAAGGCGGAGAACAAAACCAAGAGGACTTTTTTGAAGGCGCAGGTCTTCGGGGCAATCGGGCGGTGCTATCTTTTTAAAAGGGAATATGAGCATGCCGCGCGGTATTTTAAGAAGGTGCTGTCTACGGGCGAAGGCGCCCTGCCTGAAGACGAGGTCTTTTTTAACCTGGCGACGGCATTGATGAGAAGCGGACGATGGGATGACGGGATAAATTATTTCAAGCGATTAATAAAGGAACATCCGGAAAGCCGTTATGCCGAAGCAGCCAAGGAGCGTCTTTACTTTCCGCCCAATAATTTTGTGGTCCAGATTTCCAAATATCAGGATAAAGAAAATGCCGAAGAGGAGATGAAAGAATTGAGCGAGGGTAAAGAAATTAAAACTTCTTTGAAAATTATGTTGATAGAAGGCGAGCAATATTATTTTATATGGGCGGGTAGTTTTTCTTCCTGGGAAGAGGCTTTTAAGAAGGCGGAGGAAGTCCAAGCAAAAGGAGTGGAAGCGATAGTGGTGCCGTAATCACGAAAACACGAATTACGATACACGAAACGGCGAAATTTAACAGAAAGGAGTATGTATGCGAAACGACCCTCATACGGGGACTCCCGATTATTCGGGGTCACCCCGAAATGCAATGGAGCGGGGCAGTGAAGTCCCGACCCAATCGGGGCAATACCAGAATATAATGTATGAAGTGAAAGATGGTTTGGCTTTTGTAACGGTTAATCGTCCGGAGAAACTTAACGCGCTTAATGACGAGCTTATAAACGAATTGTTTGAGGCATTTTATAACATAAAAAAAGACAACGACATTAAGGCTGTTTTGATTACCGGATCGGGAGACAAGGCGTTCGTTGCTGGAGCGGATATAAAAGAGCTTTCCCTGTTAAACCCGGTTACCGGTAAAGACAAAATGCTTAAAGGGCAGGCGCTTTTTAGCCTGATTGAGAACGCAGGAAAACCGGTTGTGGCGGCGATTAACGGATTTGCTTTAGGCGGCGGGTGCGAATTGTCTTTAGCATGCACCATCCGGTTTGCATCAGCCGACGCCAAATTTGGGCAGCCGGAAGTGAATCTAGGGATTATCCCGGGTTACGGAGGAACGCAGCGGCTCAGCCGCCTGGTCGGGAAAGGCCGTGCTTTGGAACTGATTCTTTCCGGTGATATGATTGACGCAAACGAAGCTTACCGGATAGGATTGGTTAACAAGGTTTATCCGAAGGAAAAACTATTGGAGGAAACCGAGAGATTCTGCCGCAGGCTTATGTCCAAAGGGACAAAGGCGCTTCAATATGCGCTGGAAGCGGTAAACAAGGGCCTGAACCAGACTCTAGAAGACGGATTTAACCTGGAGGCGAATTTATTCGGAGTGCTTTGCGCAACCGAGGATATGAAGGAAGGGTTGACGGCGTTCTTGGAAAAACGCAAAGCGGAGTTTAAAGGAAAATAATAACACGAAGACGCGAAAGTGTAAATAGGAAAACACGGAAATTATCACGAAATATTTTATTTTCGTGAAACTATGAAAAAAGCGATTATATCAGATATACACGGAAATCTTGAAGCCCTGAAAGCGGTTTTGGCGGATATCAAAGCCAAAGGCGTTTCGGATATCATATGCCTGGGCGATATCGTCGGATACGGACCCAACCCGCGCGAGTGCCTCAAGCTGATTAAAGATAATTGTTCTGTTTGCATCAAGGGAAACCACGAGGAAGCCGTCCTTTATATCGGCATAAACTTTAATATCGAAGCTGGTTTGGCGGTTGATTGGACTAGGAATGAGATAAACTCAATGAAGTATGACCCGGCGGAAACCGAAATGATGTGGAATTTTATCGGGGAATTGCCCCGCCTGCATGAAGGGGATGACTTTTTGTATGTTCATGCCTCGCCGAAAGAACCGGTCCGTGAATACCTGAGGCCTTCCGATGCCGCTAACGCTGAAAAGATGGCGGATAATTTTAACCTTATCCGGCAGAAATGCTTTTGCGGGCATACGCATGAGCCGGGGGTTTTTGTCCAGTATACGGATGAATCGGTCTCTTTTTACCGCCCTGATGATATAAAAGGCGTATATAATCTTGATGAGAATAAATGCATAATTAATGTCGGCTCGGTCGGACAGCCGCGGGATAACGATAACCGGGCTTGTTATGTAATAATGGAAGATGGCCGGGTTTCTTTCCAACGCCTGGTGTATAATTATAAGGAGACAATGAAGAAAATCCTGAATACAAAAGTCTTGCCCAAAATGCTGGCGGCGAGATTGCATGCCGGAAAATAAAAAAAGGAAATTGCCACGAAGACACCAAGGCACGAAGAGACATGAAAATTATTAAAGAGCTTCCGCGCTTACCTAAACGTCCCCGAAACAGCCACAAGGGTGATTATGGTAGAGTATTAATCATTGCCGGTTCGCGCGGGATGGCCGGTGCGGCCCGGCTGGCGGCGGAAGCCGCTTTGCGTTCCGGCTCAGGGCTGGTTACGGTTGCCACGCCCAAAAGCCAGCAGCCGATTCTCGCCAAAAAAATAACCTGCCAGATGACATACGCCCTTCCGGAGACAAAAGACGGGACAATCGCATTTTCCGCAAGAAACCCGTTGCTTAACCTGGCGAAAAAGCAGGGTGTTATAGCGATTGGTCCCGGGCTTTCCCAAAATCCGCAAACGATAAAATTAGTTTTATTATTGGTGCCTGATTTAAAAGTTCCGACAGTTATTGACGCCGACGGGTTGAACGCTCTAAGCAAGAACGTAAATACTTTAAAGAAAGCTAAAGCGCCGCTTATCCTAACGCCTCATCCGGGGGAAATGGCGAAACTAATTGGTTCAAAGGTTCAATGGTCCAAGAGTTCAAGGGATAAAATTGCCGTGGATTTTGCCAAGCGATATAAGGTGATTGTGGTGCTCAAAGGACATCAAACCGTTGTTACGGACGGGGAAAAAGTATATATTAATAAAACCGGTAATCCCGGAATGGCCACCGCCGGAAGCGGCGATGTCTTGACAGGCGTGATTGCCGGGTTATTAGGGCAGGACCTGCGGCCTTTTGAAGCCGCCCAACTCGGCGTTTATATCCACGGACTGGCGGGCGATTTAGCCGCCAAGAAAATCGGGGAGCTTTCGCTTATTGCAACAGATATTTTAGAGTTTTTACCGAGTGCGTTTAGGAGGATAATAAAATGAAATACGTAATAATGGTTGTGCTTGTAGTAAGCAGTTGCGTTTTGCTTTTAGCGCAAGATAAAGATACTGCGCAAGTTAATCCGGCCTTTGAAGACGTTACGGAAAAAGCCGGGATAAAACTCGGCAACGGGCAGGCGCGCCATGTCGCCTGGGGCGATTACGATAACGACGGCTTCGATGATTTGCTCCTTAACGGAAGCCGCCTTTTTAAGAATAATAAGGACGGCGTGTTTACCGATACGACCCAAAAAGCAAAGATAACCGAGCCCGCCGGCGGAGGCATCTGGGGCGATTACGATAACGACGGACACCTGGATATTTTTGCCTATGATTACAATAAATATATATTGTGGCATAATAATAAAGACGGGACTTTTACAAGTGTTGCAAAAGAAGCCGGTTTAGGGATTAATCCCTATCCGACGCAGGCCGCCGCCTGGGTGGATATTAATAATGACGCTTACCTTGATTTATACGTGGTGAATTATGAATGGAACGATAAGGAGTTGATATCGGTCGGGGCGCCGGATGTCCTGTGGCTCAATAATAAAAACGGAACTTTTGATAATGTGTCTTTGCAATCCGGAATAACAAAATCCGAGCCGCCCAAATGCGGCTACGGCGTTGCGCCGGCCGATTTCAACAACGACGGTTTCGCGGATATCTACGTGACCAATTACCGCCTTCAGCCGAATTATTTGTGGAAAAACGACGGCAAAGGATTTTTTATTGATGTCGCGCGCGAAGCAAGAGTCCAGGATAAGGAAAGCAAGGTAGATGATAACGGCGGCGTTTTCCTTTCTTACGGCCATTCCATCGGCGCCTGCTGGGGCGATATTAATAACGACGGCTTGCTGGATTTATTTTGCGCCAACCTGGCGCACGGCGGAAGGTTTTTGGAGTTCTCCGATATCTCCGCGCTTTATATCAACCAGGGCGCGCCGAAATGGGATTTTATAAATATCCAGAAAGAATCCGGCATCCCGTATGCCGAAACGCATTCCGAGCCGTCCTTCGGCGATTATGATAAAGACGGGTTTTTGGATTTGTATTTATCCATCTGTTACAAAGACCGTTATGTCTTGTTTTACCGCAACCAGGGCAATTGCACTTTTAAAGACATGACAAAGGAAGCCGGCATCAGCCAGCAGGATGGCTGGAGCGCGGCCTGGTGCGATTACGACAACGACGGCAACCTGGATTTGGCGGTAGGCGGCGGATGGGAATCGGCACTCAAGCTTTATCGCAACAAGGGGAATAAAAACGCGTATCTTAAAGTGAAGGTTGCCGGGAAAGACTGCAATAAATCCGGGATTGGAACGAAAATAAAGGTTACGGCCGGCAAGCTTGTCCAGGCAAGGGAAATCTTCAATTGCCACGGGTTGGCTTCGCAGGATTCTATGAGCGCGTTTTTCGGCTTTGGGGATTATAAAGGCAAGGTAGAGGTTGAGGTGAAATTCCCCTGCGGAAAAGTGAAAACACTTAAAGCGCAGGATTTGAATAAGATTATCACGGTTAATGAATAAAAGTTTCCCCGAAAGAGGAAATAATTTTAAGAGGCAATAAAAATATACCGGCGCCTGATTAACTACGCGCATGCACCGGATTAATTCATTCCGGATTCATGTCCCGCTAAAGATACCGTCTGGTTTTATCAAATGGTTGCTTACGATTCACAAGTTACGGGTAAGGATTTAAATACCCCGTCGGCATAGCTTAATTCATAACCCGAATATGCGTTATTTAATCATAGGGCAGGTATCATTAGATGCCGGTTTAGGTATGGCCGGAACGAGGGGTTGGTTCAACGAAAAGGATGGTTAGGTAAAACCAAAGGCTCCCCATTGGTTTTGAAGTCAGCCGGAAAGGGAAATCTCCTCCCACCCCCACCACCCCCCGGTGGTACCCCTGCCAAAACGAAATAAAGGAATTTTCATCTTAATATATTCGTTTTACGTCTTTTTTGGGTATTGAAATGTCAGTATTGGCCATAAACGAGGGGTGTTATTAGCCAAAAGCAGTGTTACCAAACGGTAATTTTGTAACCTTTTAAGCAGCCTAAAACACCCCAAAACCGTTATATTAGCTATGGCTAAAAGTGTTTCCGTATGGTAACGCTTGTTACCGGTTGGTAATGCGGATTTTAGTGTCTAAGTGATTTATTTATAAGGAGTTGGGTGGTTACGAAATAGTCATCCAGTACATAATTTATGTGCTGGATGGCACGCTTTTTGCTATGTAAATCAACCACAAAGGCACGAAGGGCACAAAGATAAGATAAAATAAGGTGATTTATGGATGAATTAGGGAAAAAAAGAAGCAATGAATTATCTAACAGGATAATCGGAGCGGGGATTGAGGTTCACCGCGTTCTTGGCCCAGGTTTATTAGAATCCGCTTATGAGGAGTGCCTTTGTTATGAGCTAAAGCAATCTAAGCTTTCATTTGAAAGACAGAAAGCTTTGCCGGTCATATACAAAGAAATTCATCTTGATTGCGGTTATCGCATTGATATTCTGGTGGAAAAACTGGTGATTATAGAATTAAAATCGGTCGAACAAATCGAACCGGTGCATGACGCCCAGTTATTGACTTATCTTAAACTATCCGGGTTATGGCTTGGATTGATAATAAACTTTAATGTCCCAATCCTAAAAGATGGGATTAAACGAGTAGTTAATTAGATAATAAAAATGGAGAAATGTATGTTGAGCGAAGCGAAATCCCGATTAGCATCGGGGCGGAAATCGAAACTGATTACTGGAATTCTTAGTGCTCTTTGTGCCTTTGTGGTTAGTCTCTCTCCCGTTTTTGCCTTTGAAAGCGAGCCGCCCCCGATTGTCAAAAAAGCGCAGTTTGAATCGGTCAAAGACGGCGCCTGGAGTGACCAGAACACCTGGGACCCGATAGGCGTCCCGGATACCGGCGATACCGCAACGATAAAACATGCCGTAACGATTAATGGACCCGGCACAACCAAGTGCGGTAATATTACGGTAAATGCCGGGAAAAGCCTGACTATCGTTGGTCCTGCAACTCTGGAAATTGATGACGGTTCCCAAGTTGTAAATAATGGAACATTTACGGTAAACAGCGCCGGCGGCCTGGCTAAGCTGACCTCAGGCGGGACAGCCAGTTTTAGCGGGTCTGCCGCGACATGGGCTGGGAATAACCTTGCCTTTACCAAATTTTCTTATCCCTTTGCCCTAGATACTACGGGTGTTACTTTTAGCGAAATAGGCACTCTTACTACCGGTGCGTTTACGGTTGGAAGCGCCGTTACCCTTAGCGGTAACCTTGCCTCAAGCGGATTGATTACGGTTAGCGCTAATTTAAATATCGGATTGAACACCTTAACCGCAGGCGCCGGCATTACCATTACCGCCAGCACGCTTTCTGTCGCAAGCGGCGGGACGATTAATTGCAATGGTGGCAGTTTCGGATTCACTGCAAACTCTACCGCGCGTTTAACTTTAGCGCCCGGCAGCAAGGTTTACCTGAATCCGTCAGCCGACGGACAGTACGGATTTAACCTGGTAGACGGCGGCCAGATTTCCGCCACCGGGACAGCAGGCAACCTCGTAACAATCGCTTCTTCCACCGCGTATAAAACGTATATACTTTTAAAGAATACCGCGACGGCCGGCACGCCCGCGGCTTTATTCCAATACTGCGATATCACCGGTTGCGGAGTGTCTGTTACGGATAAATGGGGTATTACTGCCTATGATGTAAACGGTAATAACGATAGCGGCGTTGCCGCCCAGGGGTTGACAGTTGACAACTGCCAAATCCATAACGGTAGCGCGTGGGCTGTGGTGCTTAATACCATTACCGGCGGATGCCTTAATAACCGCATTACCAATAACACCATGTATAGCCTGTCCACCGGCGGTATTTATATCGGGCCGAATACTACAGGCAACAACGGCCACCTCATCGGAGGCAATACGATTTATAGCAGTAATTACGGGATGCAGTTTGTCGGCGCTAATGTTGCGGGGTCTTATTGCTTTAGTACGAACCCCATTACTAATACCACGATTTATAGTTGTGCCTATGGATTGTTCATTGACCGGGGTATTTGCGGAGGTTCGTATACGAACGAGCAAATCTTCCGTAATTGTAATTTCGGAACGTTGGGACAGAATACTACCGCGGATATCGGGTTTTTCTATTGGGCAGGCCGGACTATCCCCAACGCATTGCGCCTGGAAAATTGCATTCTGGCTTCACCGGTCGAAGTTGAAACAGCTAATATTCATGTTGCCAACGACCGGATTGTTTCCTATAAGCACGACAGCGTTCCCGGTTTAGTCAGGGCTTGGGGCGATTGGCGCCCGCTTGGTGTTGCAGGCCAGGTGAAGGCCAGATACGATACGGCCTTGGTTGCCGGAGTGACTAATGATGCCAATACCCAAAAGATAGTGGAGTTCGGGCCTTGTTCTACAACGATGGCTGCAATCGGGACCTTGCCTTACCAGATACCCGCCGGTAAAAGCCGTTTGAGGATTGACCCCAGCCAAAATGGCGGCGCATTGATAGAATTTGTCGGTATTACCACACCCAGCTGGGCGCCGGTCCTCGTTCGTTCTACCGGTGCGGACACCTACGGCATCCTCATAGAAGGCGGCGCCAATCCTAACCAGGGAAAATTCTCTGTATATGCAGTCGAATTCCAGAACTTGGTTACCGGCACGCTCATCTCATCTACAGGCAGTATCCCGAACGAAACGACCAACAACCTTCCGTCATTAGACTATTGCACATGGAAGAACAACACGGCCGGCACAACACATCTGGTATTAGCGGTTGGCGGTAATATTACCAGGACCGGTTGCTCCTTTGATACTTCTACGACATGGGATGTCCGGGTGGATAATACTACCAATATCACATTCACCAATTTTACCAATTCCCGCGCTAATACGGCTGATAACGAGGTTTCCGGAACAGTTACATGGTCCGGTGGCGGGACGACCTATTATGCGGTTGCTAATGGTGCTTGGAATAATGCTTTTACTTGGGATATAACTCCTGGCGGCGGCGGCGGATTTGGTCCGCCTACTATTAACGATAATGTGGTTATTACTAACGTAACAGTAACAATTAGTTCTGCTCCTGGCACTGTTTCTTGTACAAACCTGACGGTTAGTAATACGGGGATACTGATATTCAATCCTTTAGCCGCGGCTCGTTCTTTAATTATTAAAAACGGGGGTATTATATCGAATACCGCTACGATTGATTTCCAGAGTAATACGAATCCTGTTACCATCACGGCAGAAAGCCTGACTAATCCAAATAGGGTTATATATAAAGGCAATGATTTAACCTGGCTGGCCGGCTTGAACCTGACCTTTGCCGGTATGGATTACCAGCGAGCGATGAACCCCTCGACGAATGTTAATATTACTTTTAGTAACAGCATGCAGACTCAGACTGTAACAATTATCAATGGCAGCACCTTAAAACTGGATGGCAGCGGGACGGCTATTACCTGGACCGCGGCAGGGGATGTCGCGATTGGCTCGGCAGCCACTACAGGCCTTTTAGAGCTCCAGCCGGAGACCGCTCTTAAAATCCAATGCGCCTCTAACGGCCAATACGGCCTGATTGTGGATTCGCTCGGCACCCTGACCGCGACTGGAACTTCCACGGCAGACCGCGACTGTATAATCACTTCGGCTTCCTCTTTCCGCTCGTATATCTATTTGAAACCCGGTTCGCTCTCCAAATTCCAGTATTGTAATATATATGAATTGGGTTATGCCCAAGGGTCTCCTTATACAAAGGAAGGCATATTTGTAGACGCGGTTAAGAATCAGGCGAATGATGGTTTTACCGTCGATGGCTGCGATATACATAACAACTATCAGGGAATTCGTGCCAGTAATATTACGAGCACCTCTATCGCAAATTCTAAAATCTATAATAATAGTTCAAGAGGCATATATTTTTACTCTCCTAATTGGGATGCACGGAGTGCAAATAATAATATCAGTAATACAGAAATATATAATAACCCAACCGGGATAGAGATTGTAATTGATTCAAGTATTAGTATTTATAATAACACAAAGGTCTATAATAATACTTATGGTTTAATAGTCCGGTCGGTAGACCCCCTTACTTTTGACGGCGGTTCGATTTATGGCAATACGTATGGAATAGAAATCCAGGAGTGGAGCAGCAGTGATAATTTTATCAATGTTCAATTTGGTACGCCTGTCGTTAACAGCGTCTGCGATGTCAATTTGAACCCGGGGACAACCCCGACGAGTAACAGAATCAATTACTTCAGGAATTGCCTTTTTAACAGTGCTACTGAATTTAGGTGGGCGAACCCCGCTAATGTCCATGTGGGTTTTGCGGCTGTTTCCTACAAACACGACCAGGTGGCCGGTGATATAAGAATCTGGGGGGATTATGTTAAATCGGCCGGGACAGAGAATTGGAACTATACTAATCATGGATATACGCCGGTTGCCCCTGATGCCGGCCAGGCAAACACCCCCAAGGTAGTAACTTTCATGCCTGGCGCTTCAGGGCTTAATGGCGGGACATCACGTTTCCGTTTGGATGCCGCCGCAACACTGGATATGGCAAGCGGGAATACCACGCCCGTTAATATCACCTCGGTTAAGTCGTCAGTCGCCGGCGTTTATTATAACATGATTCTTTCGGGCACCATCAATGCCAATTGTTATAAGTTTGAGAATTTGGGATACGACGCCGCAAACTCAAATTACGGCCTGGAAATACGCTCGACCGCGGCGCAAATCACCTCTTTAAATAACGGTATTTATGCCAACTGTAAGGCAGACGGGCAGCATCTCTATTTCAATAATACCGCCTTCGGTGGCAATAAGACTATAAGCGGGTGTTCCTTTGATAATTCCGCCTGGTATGATGTCTGGACGAATATCGGCGCGGCGCAGTATATTACTTTTACCAATTACAGCAATGACTATGCCGGCACCAAGGATTTTGAAGAGCAGGGTTACGCAGATTGGTTCACTGCAGGCGCATGGATAACCGTAAAAGACGGTAACTGGCATGATGGAAGCACCTGGAATAACGCCTCGGTTCCTCCGGATTGGAACGATGTAACGATTAACCATACCGTGAACGTAACCGGCACGGTCAAGACCGGAAACATCGCGATTAATGCCGGAGGCCTGGGATTAAATGGAGGACCGCAAGCCATGACCCTGCAGGTTTTGGCCGGAATGACGATTACGAACAACGCCTCTATTAGTGTAACGGATGACACCAATACGGTAGAACTAACATCTTCCGGAGCAGGCGCGCCGGACTATTTTATCCTTGCCGGGAACAATTCACTTAACCTGAACGGTAAGGACCTGACCATAGGCTTGGTGCAGGTCGGGACTCCTATAACCGTCCCGAACCTTTCTGTTTTAACGATAGATAACGATTTACGGACGATTACCACCACCATATCAGACGGCGGCGAATTGAAACACCAGACTGCAGGAAAAGAATGGTCGGCAACTGGAAATATTTCTGTATCCGGTATACTGCGTTTGGGCGCAAATACTTTGACCAGGATTAATTCGTTATCTTCAGACGGGCAATATGGGTTAGAGGTGGAATCAACCGGCTACTTAGAGGCCCTTGGCACATCTTCCGCATCGCGCGATTGTATTATTTCCAATGGTGGTCCGGGGTCTTATAAATTATATCTGTTGCTTAAAAATGGTTCGGAAAGCAAGTTCCAATATGCAACGCTTTGTTATATAGGGACAGCTACAGATAGCAACAAAAGGGGGATACGTGCTTCTTCGGTAGACGGTAACGTGGCGGGCGAAGGATTAACCGTAGATACGTGTAATATTTACGGCTGTTATTTCGCTTTCTATTTAAGTTCATGTACTTACAACACCGTCAAAAATAATAACATCTATGATAACTCGCGCGGTATTAGCGTAGATGGAACTACTAATAATAATACGATTGATAATAATTATGTCTATTCAAATACTGATAACGGTGTTAGTTTTGGCTGGGCTGGAGTTAATCAAACTTTTACTAATATGTGGATAAGTAAAAACCCGGTTGGAATATCGGTAGGTAATGGGACTCCAGCCACTACAGCATATGCGGTGTTTATTAATTCGGTTATTACGAACAGTTCCACAGCAGATGTTGTATCTTATGGTGGTTATGTTGGCGCGCAGAGATTAACCTTGCAGAATTGTATTTTAGGCTCTACTACCGAAGTTCAAAACACTATTGATAAAACAGGCGATTGGGTCATTTCCCAAAAACATGACCAGGCGGCTGGAACAACGGTAATCTGGGGGGATTATTCGCCAGCAGCAGGTGCGACCTTGAAATTCAACTATGCGGATGAAAGTTATACCGGCGCCGGAGACCAGAATGTCCAGAAAACTGTTTTAATAGGACCTTCTTCCATAGTTGCTTTCGGTAATCGCTCAAGGTTGCAAATACCGGCGACTTCGGTCCTGCAGATGAAAGGAGGCGTCGGTTTAGCCCAGGCAACATTAGTTTCTGCCACGGCCGCGGCCGGTTATTTCTATGTTATCGGGGTTTCGGGAACTATAGATGCCAATAACGTTAAGATATCAGGCCCGGCGGTCGGAGGCATTTACGTGCCCTCGACCGGCACATTAGCTGATTTTAATAATATTACTTTTACAAATCCGAGCCCGATTAACGTAAATTATCTTAAGGTTTTTAGCGGGCAGCAAAAAACCTTAAGCGGTATATCATTTGACGACAACACGAGTAGTAAAGATGTTGAGGTCGGGTGGAACGGAATAACGCCGACACAACTGACTTTTATTGATTATACTAATACTAATGCCGGGACCAAAGATTTAGAAACAGACGGTAGCCAGGCAATCTGGAAAAGCACGATAGCGCTTTTTAACGGGGCAACCCAAATCCCGGGAACCATCTATCAAGGCGATGCCAATGTCCCGATGCTGAAATTTAATATTGCTCCTTCATTGCCCGCGGGAGTTGTTTGCAGTGAAACCCTGCTTACTTATGTCGCCGTGACGCTAACCGGCGCAGGCGCTTTTAGCGACTCAGATATTAGTGCCGTCAAGATATACCGGGACACTGATGGAAGTAATAATTTTGACGCAACCAAAGATCTACTGATTTCCAATCCTGTTTCCTTCACCAATTGGTATGTAAATATTCAGTTAATTCCGGCGCAGAATGTTCTTACCGCTAACAATAATACGTTCTTTGTGGTTTATGATATATCGAAAACGGCGAATTTAGTGCCTATTGGTGCGCGTTTGGTGGATAATAATTATTTTACAGTAAGCGCCCCCCATGATAAAGCGGCGATGGCAACGCTCTCCTCGGGCAATACGGTACTTACCGTAGTTGATTGGAAATCCGACCTGCAATTAAGAAAGGATCCGGCTGGCGGATGGACAGGTAATGATATCTATACCATGGATGGGCAAAATCAGAGCATCATTAGCAACACAGATAATGCCAAAGTTGCCTCGTATTATATCAGGATACAGAACGACGGAGGTTCGCTCGGTGACTTTTCTGTTACCGGCGATGCCGGCTTGGCAGGACAATGGTGGGTTACTTATTACAGCACTATTAGCGGTGACATTACTTCCAGCATCACAGGTCCGGGTATTTTATTAAACTTAGCTGCCGGGGCAACCTGGGATTTTGCGGTTGGGGTGGAGCCACAAGGACAAGCCACCGCTTCCTCTAAAGAACTAAAGATTTGGTCCAGGCCTAAAAATGATGCAACAACGACATTACAGGATTTGGTTAAATTTACTACCTATGTCTACCCGAATCGTGCGGATTTGGCAGTAAAGGCGCAGGGAGGTAGTTATTCTACCGACGACACCTTTGACCCGCCTGCCGAACAGAAACTTTCCGCGACTATAAATAAGAACACCCTGGTGACTTACTATGTCCAGTTGCAAAACGATGGCACCGGCAACGACCAGATAACTGTCACCGGGACATCCTCTGCTACGCTCGGAACCGGCTGGACGGTAAAATATTACGATTCCGGCAATACGGATATTACCACGAATATAACCAACGGCTTAGGTTGGCTTAGCCCGGTATTAACATCTACCGGCACGACCGAAATCCGCGTTGAGGCAACGGCTACCGATACCGCGGTTGCTGGCATATATACTATTACCGTGGGTGGAAAATGTTATAACGATGCCACAAAGACCGACCAGGTAAAAATAGCCCTAACGATTAATTCGACATACCGTTCGGATGTCATGGTTAAGAAATCATCTGAAGCCGATGGTTTCTATCTCACGGACAACACTTACGAAACTATCCCCGCCGCCCAGATAAAAAACACCTCTATTGATATCGGCGGCATTACTTCATATTATATTAAGCTGCAAAACGACGGTAACGTTACTGACAACTTCACCATAACCGGCACCAACGCCGCCTTTGGCCAATCAGGGCCTGCCGCTACGTGGTGGGTGACGTATTACTATGGAACCGTTGATATTACCTCTGACGTAACTTCCAATAAATGGCTCTCTCCGCCGGTGACAGTGGGCGGCAATATTGTTTTAACCGCATATATATATAACCAGCTTGGGGCAAGCGGAAGTGCCAAGGAAGACTACCTTACCGCCATATCTTACAACGATTCCGCGAAGAAAGACGCGGTGAAAATGATAACTTCCTGCGGGCAGCTTTACCAGCCGGATCTCATGGTGTCCAAAGACGGGCTTCCTCCCTGGAATACGGATGAAGCATACGATACCTCTCTTACTCCCACGACTACCGCGCAGGTCATAACACAAACTGTTCCTTCCTATGTGTCGGTTCCTGACGCGGAAGTAACCTATTATATCCAAATACAAAATGACAGTATTAACAACGATACTTATTCAATCACCGCGGCATCTCCAACCGGCGCCGCTACGGGTGCGGGATGGTTCATTACATATTATGATTCTATTACCCGTGCTACGGATATCACCCCGATGATCATCGGGGCAGGCGGTTACGGCACCCCTATCCTTACTGCTAATGGCGGAGCTATTACCATGACCGCCGTGATTGGATACGATTCTGCCCTAATCGGGCCGAATGTTACCAAAGACATATATATATATGTAAACTCGGGCGTTGATTTAGCGAAGCGCGATGTAGTAAAATGTGTCGTCAAAACCGCAAACTACCAGCCGGACCTTTATTCTTCGGCTACTATCGGCGGATTCCCCGGACCGTATAATAACGTCTATAATGCCAATCCGGCAACCCAGGCGCAGACCAAAATCGTTGATAACGGGATGACCGTTACTTATTATTATAAAATCCAGAACGACGGCAGTTATTCTACCGGAGGATTATTGCCTTACTCAATAACCGGGAATGACGGCACCGTGGGCCCCTGGACGATTACTTACTATTATGATGGCGCCGTTACTCTTAACGATTTACCTGATGACGGGGAAGAGATTGATATTACCGATGGATGGTCGGTCGGTAATTTCAACGTCGGCGAAACCAAACAGTTGATTGTCCTGATAAGTGCATCAGGCGCAGCACGGGGTGCTACCCAGAATTTCGACCTATATGCCACGAGGCTTGAAACAGGCGAAACAGATACCGGAAGGATAACGGTCGAGGTTCCTTCGCCAGATTTATGGATAAATAGAGACAACGGCGTAACATGGGTCGGCCAGGACCAATATGCGCCTACAGCACAGGTTACCAGCACCCTTATCGCAGGTTCTACCGTTGTCACATATTATATTACATTGGAAAACGAAGCAGCGCTTGCCGATTCGTTCTCAATAACAGCCAATGGCTCAAGCGGTGCGGGCTGGTTCATTACATACTATGATCAGGCCGCCGCTCCGGGAAATAATATTACCGGTCAAATAACCACTCCTGTTACCGGCTGGTCGCCGGGCAGTTTGAATGGCGGGGCAACAGGTATTATGAGGGTTGAGGTGGAATACAATGCCGGGGTGGTTCCTGTAAATGAAACCAAACCAATCACTATCTATGCCTTCTCCATAGTAGGTGCGCCTGCGTCTTTGTATGATGAGGTTGCCGGGCAGACTACGAGCGCTTCTTATAAGCCAGATATCCTTGTTAAAAAGGCGGGTGAAGCATACAATTTTGATAATGTTTACAGCAGCGATTCGAGTGTCCAAAACCTGCAGGCGACGGTCAGTAATAACCAGGTGGCAACATATTATTACCAATTACAAAATGACGGAACATATACTGCAACAAGTTACTCTATTACCGGAGACGATGGTAACGTAGGTAATTGGTGGGTAACATATTATATAGACCCCGACGGCGATGATGGGGAATTAGATGGCGCGCAGACCTCTATTACCACCCCCGGAATAGCAACGAGTGCGATTACCCCTACGGGTATAGCATATTTAAGGGCTAATATATATGTAAACGCCTTTGAACCTCCCGGACAAAATAAGATTTTTAAGATATATGCAACCAAGACGGATACGGGTGAGGTGGATTCTGTCCAACTTACAGCGCAGGTTCCGGGAACGGATGCGATGGTCGCGCTCGATTTCGATCCTCTTGTAACATCATCCACATGGAAGACAAATAACGTTTATGAAACCGCTATTCCAAACAGCGAGCAGATTGTCAGCCGGACAATCGCGGCGAATATGGTGGCTACTTATTACATAATGATACAAAACGACGGCGGTGCGCTGGATACAATCTCCGTGACAGGAGTCTCTTCCGCCGACCTTGGCGCCGGGTGGTGGGTGACATATTACAGTTCTTATGACGGGGCCGGTGATGTGACCGGGCAGGTAACAAGCGCAGGTGGATATCCGATAATTAACCTGGCCGAAGGCGCGACCTCTACCATGCGGTGCGAAGTTTGTTACGACAATCCCGTTTTGACGGAACAGACTAAAAACATCTATATCGTAACAAATTCAACCACAATAGTTGGGTCAAGCGATGTTGTAAACGCACAGATACTTACCGCAAACTATAAGCCTGATTTATTATCCAAACCTGCTGGTGGTGGGTATACGGGAGGCGATAGCTACTCGTCCGACCCGGCTAACTTAAGCCAGGCAACCAATATCAATAACTACCAAGTACTTACATATTATTACCAGTTACAGAATGACGGCAACTATGACTCACCAGGATATACCATAACGGCGGATGCCGGTAATATTGCGGATAAATGGTTTGTGACGTATTATTGGGGTAATACCCAAGTGGAAAGTGAAAACGATGCCAATATTATTCCTGCGGCGACAATTACGCCTACCGGTTGGTTTAGCGGCGTTCTTAACAAAGGCTATAGCAAAATATTACGGGTTAATCTCTACGTTACAAATGATTCCGCGGCGGTTGCAAAGACATTCAAGATATGGGCAACCAAGGTGGATACAGGCGAAACTGACGCCGGACAAATAGTGGCGACAGTGACTAATTCTTACACGGTAGATTTAATGTACCAGAAGGCTTCCGGAGGAAGTTATGCCAATACGGATAACGTTTACGAACCGCCGGCTACAGAAGATGCTACTCAAAACCAGAATATAGCAAGAGCGTATCCAATGATAGGCACGGCAACTTATTATATCAGGATTGAAAATGAAGGCAATACAGATACGGTTTATACGGTAACGGGAATAGCCGATGAAGGTAGTTTGACTGGTTCTTGGACAATAAGCTGTTACAATTCTACCACGGTATTTAACGGGACGACTGATATTACTGCCGACATAGCCGGAGGCGGCTGGGTGACGCCAAGCCTTGAAAGAGCTGCTTTATACGGAGGCGCTTCAAACTGGCAGGACATCACGGTTGTGACCACTCCTTCCATGGATATTACCGGAAATACAACTTGTACGGTGATTGCCAGGGTTCGTTACAGCGACGGTGGTCCGGCCGATTCCATTAAGCTTACTTCAACCATGGATGCCGAATACAAACCAGATGCCCATATTTCTAACGGCGGCGCTTATACGGGTGATGATGTTTGGAATACGGACGGTTCCGGAGCGAATAACCAGGCTAATACAACCAACCGTAATGTTGCCGCAACCTATAAAGTGCAGGTTCAAAATGACGGCAATATTAATGAAACGTTTACACTGACCGGAACTTCCTCGGCGACGCTCGGGGCCGGATGGACCGTGTCGTATTACAGCGATGCCGGGTATTTAACCGATGTGACGAATCAAATGGTGAGTACCGGCCATGTTACTGCAGTGATTAACCTCGGCGCACCGGGAGTTCCGGTTGAGGTGTTATGGATTAAAGTGACGCCGGATGATACGGTTGCCGGAAATACAACAGTAACCGCAACTGTTACGGCGATATCCTCAAATGATAGTTCCGAAAAAGATACGGTATCTATGGCAACTACCGTTAACAATGCTTATCAGGTGGATGCGCTTATTAACCAGAGCGGTTGGGTTGGGGAAGACCAATATTATCCGCCGACCAATCAAACGGCAAGCGGCGCTTTTACGAATAGGCAGACGCTTACATATTATATAAAGATACAAAATGAAGGTAATACTAACGAAACAATAACTTTAACCGGCGTTGGAAGCGATAGCAAATGGACGATCAGTTATTATGACAATTCAGGAAGCGGCAGAACGGATATCTCCCAGGGCGTAATAACTGATTTGAACTATACAATAGTTCTTAATAGATATGGGCAGGCAGGCTCTCAGACAACCGATACGCAGATATGGATGGAAATGACGGCGCTTACTTATACACCGGGTGCTGATATAAAAACCGCCAATATCTGGGCAACGCTCCAAAAAGGCACTGCCAATGAGAAATCAGATTTGGTTGTAGCCCAAGGGACGGTTAATAATATTTATCAGGCAGACGCCATGGTAAAATTAGAAGGTGAATTAGATGCCGAGTATTTCAGAAACGGTGTCCCACCGGAAAGCTGGGGCAATGTCAGTTACTACAACACTGTTCCTGCTACCGACCAGGTAAAAGGGAAATCTATAGATAATGGAACTTACGCCACCTATTATATCCGTGTTCAAAATGACGGCAATACAGATGATACCATAAGTATAAGCGGGACCGGGACATGGGTAGGGCCTTACGCTTCATTAGATACTTGGGGAACGGTGACGTATTATGACGTAACAGGAGGCGAACCTGGTGCGGATATTACGCAGGCCGTTATCCAGGGACTTGGTGCGGCGCAATGGGCTCTTGTGAAATTTGAAGGAGATTATAAGCTTATTAAAGTAATCGTGCGTCCCTATGCCGGCCAGTCAGGGATCCGTAATGTATATGTTCAGGCAAACTCACTCGGCGGAGGAGCGGTTAAAACCGATGCCGTTAAAACAATCAACCAATACCAAAATATATTCCAACCTGATTTATACGTTAAGGTTTCGAGTGGTTCGTATGTGCGCACCGGACCTCCATATTTTTCCGACCCGTCGCCGGATGACCAGTTTGCATCTGCTACCTTAAACAATCGTGGAGTGACTTACCCCAGCATAGTAACTTATTATATTACCCTGAAAAATGACGGCTCAACTAATCCTGATACCATTACTATCAGACAGCTTAATACTGCGCCTGCCGGATGGTTTATATCATATTACGATCTTGCTTCCGGACTTGAATCGGAAATTCCCGGTACGCCTAATTATAGTATAACCACTGCAACAGGAGCAAATTACTCTATAAACACCAATGACACGAAACTATTCCGTTTAGTGGTAAGCATAGATAATTCCGTAGCCGGAACCGATACGTTTACCGCGGTAATCAAAGGAACTTCCAGTAATACCGCTTATTTCGACCAGGTAAACGCGCAAACATCTAATAGCGTTACCCGCCGGCCAGATATATGGTTATCAGATACTATAACATGGACAGGTGATACTGTTTATGAAACCTCGCTACCCGGAGATCCTGAATTACTCTCACAGAAACAATACGCGACGCTTATGGGTATTGGGAGTGCCGCGACCTACTATGTCAAAATAGAAAACGATGGTAACTACACCGAAGGTATTTCATTATATGGTTATGGCGGTAACGCTAACTGGATAGTATCGTATTATTATGATACGGGTAAAGACGGTGTTTGGGACGGAACGGGGAGCGAAATAACCTCTCAGGTAACTAATGCCGGTTGGATGCCCTCGGTTGCTCCTTATACCACTGGTGATTACCAGCAAGTGTTTGTGGTCGTATCGCCCAACTTGACCAGCCTCCCGGCGAATAACTCTTCTTATATTGCAGTGGTAAATCTTAAAGCAGCGGGTGACGCGGCAAAACTGGATTATGGCATGGTTAAGACCACATTTAGCGCGATAATATATCAGCCGGATATTATGGTGCAAGAATCAGGAGGGAGTTCTTATTACGGAGACAATTATTACGACAGTTCTCTGCCGATTACCACGCAGGCAAGGTCCTTAACAGCTTACCGTGACTGCGCGGTTACTTATTATTTAAAGATCCAGAATGATGGAACCGTGGTTGATTCGTTCTCAATAACCGGTACAAGCGGAGACGCTAACTGGAGTATCTATTATTACGTAGATAACGGAACTACCGGTGTTTATGAATCGGGTGTTGATACTAATATTACTTCCAGCGTTACAGGTACTGGTTACGCTTGGACCAATGTAGCAAAAGATGATTATAGGTACCTGATTGTTAGGGTGTTCCCAAGATGGACGACTTCTTACAATGATACAAAAGATGTTTATATCTATGCGAATTCTACCAACGTGACGACTTCTACCGATGTGGGATTAGTAACCACAACCGTAACAGCGGGTTATCAACCGGATACATGGGTAAGGACTTCTTCCGGAACGTATGATGACCTTTGCGACTCCGGGCAACCCAGCAAAGACCGGTATGCCCTGCCTTCGTATGTAATTATACAACAGAGCTGGTTCGGAGTGGAACAAAAGAAAACCCAAACTATTACGGAATCAATCAGGACGGTTACGTATTATATCACTCTCGAAAACGATGGTAATACAGCAGATAGTTTCACTCTTTCCGCAACGGTTAACACGGGACCTGATTGGTTTATCACGTATTATGATGAAGGTGCAGGCGGGGTTGTGATTCCCAATGCAAACCTGTCGAATGGCAGTTGGAGCGTGCCGGCTTTGCCTCGTGAAATAAGAGCGGAAATTACGGCTCGCAATGCATTGACTGGGACAAGTACGACTATTGCAACCATTCAATCGGGTTCTGTAAATGATACTTCTAAATATGATACAGTTAAGTGTCAGGTGGATGTCCAGGTTTTCTCCAAACCGAACGGCCTGGTAAAAGAAGATGGGGATGGGGTATATCTCGGAGATAGCGATTATAATACCACGGCGCTAAACCAAACCAGAGGCCCTATCAGCGTAGCGAATTCGGCAACCGTGACATATTACGTGCAGGTTAGAAACGACGGTAACCTTATGGAAAGTTATTCAATCACTGCCGTAAGAACAACCGGTTGGTTCGTTACTTTCTATGATGATCCGGATGGTGATGATAATAACTTTGACGGTACAATAATTAATTACACCGCTCCAACATTTACTTGGACTACCGGTAATATAGGTATCGGTTCTTCGAAGTATTTAAGGATAAACGTCACTCCAGATAACCAATACGGTTCTATCCCGCAGTATCTTTATGTCACCGCATCTTCTTCTGCAGCCGTAAACGATGTCGTAATGGCATGGACGGCAGTAAGCAACAGCAATAGACCGGATACCTTGCTTACAAAGGAAGGATACGGTGATACATCGGTTAAAGAAACGTATCAGTATAATGATACATACTATCCGCCTGCCTGGCAGATTTCCACGACATCCATTGCTAATAACCAGGTCCTTACATATTATATTTGGATAGAAAATGACGGTAATACTGATGAGACGTATCTGGTTACGGGAAGCTCGGCGTCCGCCGGTTGGTGGATTACTTATTATGAAGATGCAAGCGGAACAACGGATATTACCACAGAAGTTCAGAATGGTATATATAATGCGGGGAACCCGGCTAATTCAGATAAGATGGAGCCATATTCCATAACAACTTGGAAACGTATTATTCGGATGGTGGTAGAAGCCGGAAATACGCTTAACGGAACTGACAGCGCAACTTATATCGTTAAGGCAACCGATTCAACCTTAGCAACGGATACGGTCGGAGTGACATTCACTGTAAATACTACATATAAAGTTAATACATCTATCGGCAGTATTTCCGGCGGTCCGTATACAGGGGAGGCGGTTTACACACCTCCGACGGCTTTAGACCCGAACCAGGCGGTTTCCCGAACAGCCAACACAAATAAAATAGTTACTTATTATGTAAAAATCGTTAATGAGGCTAATGTAACCGATACGATTACTTTAGCCACCGCAGGTTCTGGCAGTGGATGGTGGATTACTTATTATGACCCGACCAGTGCAAATATTACCGCCAATATTACCAATCCGGTAACCGGATGGGCGACCTCCTTTACCCGTAACCAGGCCAAGGAAATCAGGATTGAAGTTACTCCCGATGGTTCGGTAATAGGAACGGAGCTTTTGCCGATAACCATTACTGCAACGGCTTCCGGCGGTGCTGCATCCACGGATTCTGTTCTGGCTAAAGCTACGGCGCAAAGACCCGATGCCTTGCTTACAAAAGAAAGTTATGGGGATCCGAATCTTAAAGCCACTTATCAATATGATAATAGTTACGACCCGACATCCCAGATAACCACGACTACAATTGCAAATAATGCCGCCCTTACGTATTATATCTGGCTGGAAAATGACGGAAATGCCAACGAAACAGCCTATGCCGTTACAGGCACGTCGTCCTATGGCGGATGGATTGTGTCTTATTATGATGGGGTAAGCGGAGAGGATGATAGTATTACCACCGCTGTTTCCCAGGGGACATTTAACCCCGGAACGGTGGGCGTGATGGAGCCGTATTCTGTAACAGGATGGAAACGCATAATTCGTATGCGTGTAACAGCTACCAGTAATTTATCCGGCAGCGATACAGGCTCGTTTATTGTCCGCGTGACCAATTCCAGCAACAATACGGATACTGTTCAGGTGAATGCCACAGTGGCTACCACTTACCAGGTTAATACCGCCGTGAAGACGGAATCCGCCCCTTACGTAGGAGAAACCAAGTATACGCCTCCAGATGCATTGGACCCTGACCAGACCGTGACGAATACAGTTTCTACTAATTCTATTTTGACATATTACTTTAAGGTGGTTAATGAAGCCAACGTTACGGATACCATTTCGGTAACAGGTATTGGAAACAGCGCTGGATGGTGGGTAAGTTACTATATGGTGCCGGGAGGCGCGGATATTACCGCCAATATTACCAACCCGGCAACCGGATGGGCGACCTCCTTTACCCGTAACGAGATAAAAGAAGTCAAGATACTTGTCCAACCTGATAACACTCCCGATGGAGGTAATACCAAGGCGATAAGCGTTACCGCCTGGTCAACGCTTTCCGGTTTTAGCAAGTATGATTCCGTGTTAGCGAAGGCAATTATAGTGACGACGCGCAGGCCGGATCTTTTAATCAGTTTGGATAACAGCGTGTTTAGCGGCGACGGGGATTACGAGGATGAGATTCCGCCGATTTCCGCTAACCAAACTAAGCAAGGCTCGGCTAAAAACAATGAAGTAATTACTTATTATGTTAAATTACAGAATGATGGTAATTTAGGGGAAACATTTACCATTTCTGCGACTTTACCCGGTAGCGGTTGGTTTATAACTTTCTACGATAATACAGATACCCAAAGGCTATTGCCCTGGGAAACCACCGGAGCTATAACTAAGACGGATTCTATCACAGTTAAGTTTTTAGTTATGCCAATCGGCAAAAATAATGGAGATAGCGGTGATTTGATTATCTACGCTAAATCGACTGCCGATACTGCCAGCGTGGATGCGGTGGATGCCAAAACAACGGTAAGCGCATCAGATATTTTATACCCACAGGATTATAAGCAGGTCGGTCCCACCCCGGTGTTTATGGGGTTGGCCGCTCCTTCTGTAACGGTTGAATTATGGGATATCACCGGCGGCCTGCCCGGGACTCAAGTTTTGACGACCACTTCCGATGCAAACGGTTATTGGATGATGAAAGTTACAGGTGCCTTAAGCGTAGGCGGCCATATCTTTAAACCGATTGCAGGCGGCGTGGAAGGCCAGCCCAGGCCGATTACTGTCGAAGCGGTCGCTCCGGCAACCGTCCCGTCGATAATTTCCCCGGTGGAAAATGAGTATATTGTTACGACAAACCGCCCTGATATATCAGGGAATGCCGGTGTCACTAATGCCGGTCAGGCAATAACCGCTACGGTTAATATCAATACGACTGCCACACTTTTGTATGATATGAATATTGGTACGGCTTTTGTGCAGGCTGATGGTTCGTATACGATAAATCTTACTCAACCGTTGCCCAGAGGCACACGCCAGATCGCCCTGATTTGTAACGGCGTCGTGAGCGATTTAAGGACTATCATACTGGTTGACCCGATAGGTATCTTGTTTGATGAGCAAACCAACCAGCCTCTTGACGGCATGGAAGTAAGCTTGTGGCGTTCCACGACCGACGGAACATTCACCTGGGTGTTATGCCCGGTTGGCGGATTACCCGGTGAAATCGGCGGTCCGGTCGGCGTGACTAACCCGCAAACATCAGGCTGGACAGGTGTAACAGGCCAGTACCAGTTCCTCTTGAACCAGCCGGCAGTCGGCGTGGCGTATAATTACAAGATAATAGTTACGAATTCGTCCGGTTATACTTTCCCGGCAAGCCTGCCTGCTTACCAGACGGCGACATCCACCATCATCGGTTCGGCAGGCACGGCAAGTATTCCGGCGTTTATTAACCTCTTCCCGGGGGACCCCGTGACCAGGACGATTTACGTTGACGATACGACTTTCTTAGGGGTGGCTCCATCCGTCGCGCGCAACTTGTCGGTCGGCGGTTATTTCGAAATGGATAATTCAGAACTTGATTTGATATATGCGGATATTCCGCTGGCTCCTACCGCCACTCTCTTAAGGATTACCAAAGCATCGAACAAGCCCGATGTGTCTATCGGCGATATCCTGACGTATGAAATCAAGATTGTTAACAGCAATGCCTCGCCGGTTAAGAATGTTTATATCAGGGATATCATGCCGGCCGGCTTTAAATATATTGACGGTTCGACCATGATAGATAATACAACCAAACTGGCTGACCCAACGGGCGGTCGGACAAGGATTTTCAATGTCGGAACAATCAATGCGAACTCAACGAAGATAATCAGGTATCAACTGGTAGTCGGTACGGCCGTTACCTTCGGTGAGTACAAAAATACCGCCCAGGCAGAATATGTCGGCGGGATGGTAATATCAAACAAAGCCCAGGTAAAGGTCAGGGTAATTCCCGATCCGGTATTCGATTACGCCACGATAATAGGTAAGGTGTTTAACGATTATAACGGTGATGGCGTCCAGGATGAAAACGAACCCGGTGTCGGTAGGGTAAAGATCATGACCGAAGACGGAATCGTGGTTGAAACCGACCAGCATGGTAAATATCACTTAGCCGGATTAAAACCCAAGACCAAGCTTTTAAAGGTGGATGAAAACTCATTGCCAATAGGGGCGGAATTTAGTACGCCTAACCCGGTATTGGTGCGCTTTACTTTAGGAGGCCACCTGGAAAAGGTTAATTTCGGATTAAAGCTTGCCCAGTCGGCTGAGTCGTTGGAAAGGCGTATTGTAAGGGTAAATATCAAGGTGGTAACCACACCCGAAGGAAATCCCCAGATATCGGTAGCCGGCCAGCAGGTAAGGATGATGTTCCCGCCGAAGAGCGAAGGGCGTACCGAACGCCGGGTGAGGGTGCAGGTCGGTTATACTATGCTGCCGCTTGATGAAAATGGCAATTACAATGGTGATTACACACTGCCTCCGGGCGAGACTACCTTAAAGATCTGGGCGGAAAACAGGTGGGGATACGAGAAAGAAGAACGCCATTCGGTTTCCTTGCCTTCTCTTGAAGTCAAGGTCTACCGCGAGGATGACCGCCCCGCTTTAACACCTGAATTGGGATTGGTGGTAGCGCCGGAAATATTAAACATAAAAGGCGGCCGCCTGGCAGAATCAGCCCGGTTCAAGATACTAACTAACTACAGCCAGTTTATCACTAAATGGAAACTGGTAATATATGAACCGGTGAGGGGCGGTGCTTGGATTCCCGAAGAAGATGACAAAGAAAATCTGGTGGCTTCCAGGGAAAATGGAGTGAAATCAGATACTTTAATCGCCGGGGAATTCGGAGATGCAACTCCTCCTGCCGGATATCAGGTATTCTATGAAAAAACCGGGACAAGCGCAGATATCGAAAAAGATATCGTTTGGGAAGGTCGTTCTTCCATAGACCGGAACAGGATGGTCGAGCAGGATAAAGCTTATAAGTATAAGCTGATTGTGGAAGGCAAAGACGGTAATGTGGATATGACCAAAGACGGCCAGTTGATTGTGGTCTCCTTCTGGGCGGAAAAATTGAGGAAGACCTTTAAGATAGAAGCGCCGCTGGTCGGAGGGGTAAAACCCGTTCCGGCTATCGGGCCGACGCCGGTCGCAAATATAAATACGTCCGGCAAGGTGTATTCAATCAGCGGTAAGACAGACCCCAAAAATAAGATTGCCATTTCGACCCCGGGTTCTAAGGCAGCCGGGTTTGAAGTCGAGCCGTTTGAAGACGGCACTTTCGAAACCGAAGTCTACGTTTCGGCGACCGAAGGCAGGATGTTGATAGAAGCCATTACGCCCGATAAACAGCGGCGCGTCCAGATGTCGGAAAATATCAAGGCGCCAGAAAAGAGGCAGGAAGGCTACTTAGTCCTGAACGGCTTAATTGATACCCAGTTCGGCAGTAATTCTACCTCCGGCGTCCTTGATGCCACCCGTAACGACAAGACCATGCGCGATGGCGCTTACGGGACAGGCAGGGCTTCGCTCTTCTTAAAAGCTCGCCTGGGCGAATACCAGCTGACTTCATCCTTTGACAGCCAGCGCGAAGAAAAGGATTTGTTCAAGTTCATAGACCCGGATAAGTTCTATCCGCTCTATGGAGATGATTCTGTCCGGACCGACGTGGCGGATAATACCCAGGGCATGTTCTACGTCAGGGTGGAACGCGAACAGTCAAGCGCCATGTGGGGAAATTACTCGACCGGCTTCAGCGGGACCGAATTGGCCCAGTATAACCGCGGATTCTACGGGGCAAAGATACAGTTAGCCAAGCCGTTCTTCTCCACTACCAAGGCGACCTTGTTCGTGGCAGAAGCCAAACAATTGGCAAGCCATAACGAAATCCGGGCAACCGGCGGCTCATTATATTACTTGAAAGACAGGTACCTGATGGACGGCAGTGAAAAGATAACCGTTGAGGTGCGCGATAAAGTAAACGGCATGACAATCTCTTCCACCGTAATGAATGCCGGAGCGGATTATGAAATAGATTACAAGAACGGCCGTATTCTCTTCTACCACCCGATTGCTTCCGTCTCCACCAGCAACACGATAATTTCAACGGAACTCTTGGATGGTAATCCGGTGTATATCATAGTGGATTACGAATACGACGCCTCAAGGCACTCTACGAGGAACGCCACCGGCTTAAGGGTAACACAACCGGTCGGAAAAAATATCGATTTAGGCGCAACCTATGTTACCGAGGAAAAACCGCTGGAGGATTACAGCTTGATGGGCACGGATGTTAAATTCAGGTTTGCCCCGTACGGGGATATAGGCTTTGAATACGCCTCGAGCGAATCGGAAAGCACCCCAGGGTTTATATCATATGACGGCGGTTTTGATTTCGCAACACTGCCTACCGCCCAGACAGCGGACGGCGCGGCTTATAAGCTGAACCTTAACTTTGACCTCGGCCTTGCATTTACCAAGGTGCCCAACGAAGTAATGTTTGCCGGATATTTCCAGAATATAGAAAAGGGATTCTCATCCGGACAGAGCGTATTCCAGCAGGGCACGACCAAATTCGGGTTTACGACCTCGGCAAAACTCACCCAGCGGGATAACCTCCTGGTCAGGTTTGACGGCCAGCAGCTTGATGAAAACGGCAACACCGCTTCCGCTACCCAGGTCGGGGCGGATTCCAGCCAGTCCTTGAATATCCAGGTAACGCATGACCAGGCGCCGTTGAAGCTGACCGGTTCGTACCAGTATCAGACAACCGACAAACCGATATATAGTTCTCTCCTGCGCGATGAAGGCTCGCAGATATTGGCCGCACGGGCGGATTATCAGGTGAATAAGGAATGGACGCTGTCCGTTGAACAGCAGGGAGTGCTCGCCGGAAAACCCAATAACCAGACGACCCTGGGCGGCGTATTGAAGCTGACCGAAAAAGAGCGGATGGATATTTCCACCACCATGGGAACGCTCGGCAATTCGGTCCAGGCAGGGATAACCAGCCAGGTAAGCGACAAGCACGCGCTTTATACCAAGTATCAGGTGAGCGAAGATAAAGCCGGCAACAAATCTTATTCCACGATATTCGGGGAACGGAAACAGGTCTCTAAAGATGTCGGCATATACCGTGAAGAAAGATTCACCGGCAGGAATTCCGCCGAGGATACACAGTATACGGGTTTAATGGGATTGGATTATGTCCTGAACCAGTATTGGTCAATGGGCGCCAATTACGAAAGAAGCCAGGTGGATAATGTCCACGGCACGCTAACCTCGCGCGATGTGGCATCCGTTGGGCTGGCTTATAACTCGCATCCGAGGGAAAAAGACCCCAGCGAGCTAAAAGGATATATGCGTTTCAACACCCGCCTGGAATACCGGATGGACAAAGGCGCTCCGGACAGAACTTCAATCCTGACCGCCAATAAGCTCTATTACCAGTTTAACGGAGACGCCTCCAGCATCGTCAAGATGAATTACAGCAAGACCAATAACGATACGACCGGGGATGTGGAAGCGGAGTTCACGGAAGTGAGCCTGGGGCTGGCGTATCGCCCGATAAATAACGATAAATACAACCTGTTAACCAAGGTCACTTACCAGTCCGACCGCACGCCGAGGAACCTGGAGCCGATGGTAAGCAATTTGGAAAGCGCGATGATACTCTCCCTGGAAGGCGCAGTGGATTTGAATGCCAAGATGCAGGTTTTAGGGAAGCTCGCGTATAAGCAGGCGACCGAAGAAACCGGCAACCACGGCTCATTGACGAGCTCCACCTACTTGATTGCGCCGCGCTTTAACTATAAGATAGAATCGGATAGCGAGATAATCAATAACTGGATAGTCGGTGTCGAATACCGGATGCTCGTGGCACAGCTGGCAAAAGACCAGAAGGCCGGGTTTGTCCTGGAGTTTGAAAAGGAACTGACCAAGTACCACAGCCCGGTCGGGCCGATGGGCGTCAACCTGGGATTCGGCTATAACTTCACCGATTTCACGGATGATTTATCGGTTTACGATGATGATTATAACGTGAGCGGGTTCTTTATCAGGTTAAGCACAAAGTTCTAAGCAAGTTAGTTGTTTTTGTAAAAGGGGAAGCGGAATAACGGCTCCGTTTCCCCTTTTTGTTTCATATCCCTTGTTTCAAATATATTCTGAACTTGACAAGCAATCTTTTTTCCTGTATAACCAATATCATGAAAACCGGAAAAAGATTATCCGATTATCTGGAACGGATAAAAGCCTCGAATACACGGCGTGATTATCGGATATCCCAACGGATAGGCGAATGGTGTCTGAAAAATATTGCTCACCTCACCGGTTCTCCCAACGAAAAATACCTCTTGTATTACCGTTTGGGGTATGCTTATTACCAATTAATGGATTACTCCCGTTCGATTGATTCCTTTTATAAAGCCACACTTGTCGCCGTTAAAGACCATTTACCGCCGGTGGAATTATTTGATGCTTCCTTAATACTGGGTCATAGTTTTATTGGTATCCGTGCCACCGGGCAGGCGCTTCGGCAATTCCAGAAAGCCGAGCGGTATTACCGGACATATCAATATCAATTCGGCACCACCAAACAATCAGAATATTTCAGCCTTTTTCTCGGGCAGGCTTATTGCTTTTTACTCCAAAATGACCTGTCGGTCGTCTGGGAGATTCTGGAGAGAAAGTTATCTCCCATTTTGTCATCGGTTAGTAATAAGGGATTTCTGATTGATTATTACCATCTTAAAGGGGAATATGAAGTCGCCAATAAACAGTATGCCCCGGCGCGGCAGTCTTTTCAGCAGGTTGTTGCCTTAAGCGACGAGCTTCATCTCGAGCGCAGTGGCCTGGAAGCCCAAATCCATCTGGCAATGATTGACTTAGTCGCCGGCCAATTAGAAACAGCTTGGGTCTTATTATCCCGGATTAACCGAACCGCCCGGGCGCTTAAATTTGATGATATGACCTGTGAATCCATCCTGCTTTTAGGCAAGTACTATTTATTAGAAGACCAGCCGACACACGCCGCGAGGTTAGAAAAGCAAATAAAACCACTCTTAAAGAAAGTGGATATTGTCTGGTTATACGAAAAGATCAGAGAATTTGATGAGTTTTATTGGAAATTGAAACTTCCTGAGAAAAATAATACGCCGTCCATCCCGAAAATTATTACTCAAACTATCAATCAGCATTACGTTACCTCCGCCGGTAAAGATATGGTTATCGGTAATTCTGCGGCGATGAGAGAAACATGGCAATTAGTTGAGAAAATTGCCCTGACAGATTTACCGGTATTAATTCAGGGGGAAACCGGAACAGGCAAAGAACTTATTGCCAATGCTATACATGCAAATAGCCAACGTGTAAATAAAACCTACCTTCCTTTTAATTGCGGAGCGTTTCCAGAAACACTTATAGAAAGCACACTTTTCGGCCATGCCAAAGGCGCTTTTACCGGGGCAACCGAAGAGAAAAAAGGCTATATTGAACTCGCTTCAGGCGGCACACTTTTTATAGATGAAATTGGTAATATGTCTCCGTCTATGCAGCAAAAATTACTTCGGGTTATGGAAGAAAAACTTCTCTGGAAAGTGGGCGGACAAAAACCTATTCCGGTTGATACCCGCTTTATCTTCGCCAGCAATCAGGATATTGAGCAGATGGTCAAAAACAAATTATTCCGTGAAGACTTATTCTATCGTATCAATACTATTGTGATTAACTTACCGCCCTTGCGCGACCGTAAAGATGACATCCTTCTACTAACCCAGCGCTTCCTCGCTAAATATAGGTCTCTTAAAACTAACAACCAACAACTAACTACTAACAACTTAAATATTTCTCCCAGCGCTTTAGCGCTTCTGGTTGCTTATTCATGGCCTGGGAATGTAAGAGAGCTTGAAAACGAGATAAAACGTATTTGTGTTTTATACCCTGATGCTAAAACAATTACAGAAACAATGCTTTCTGAAACAATCAGAACTTATCGGGGGACAACCTCGTTTAGTTGCTCTGGCCGAATACTCAAAGACGCAACCCGTGATTTCCAGAAGAGGTTTATCCAAAATGCCATCCAAAAACACCCGGCTAACCTTACGGTGGTCGCCCGGGAATTGGGGCTTACCCGTTGGGGATTCTATAAGAAAATGAGGGAGCTCAAAATCTCTACGGACCGGAGAGAAAGTGGACAAAAATAGACATCTGTCAACTTTAGTTGTCACTTGCTATCAAAACTCTGCCCCGCCTAATTTAATTACCTTGTCCTAACCACTTACTCCGCATAAAGTTATACGATTTTATCCATTCCGCGATAATAACCATGCCTTGGCACGTTATTTGCTATACATTGAAATACAGATATTAACCGCTAAGGCGCAAAAGAGGATGAAAATTATATGAAAATCAGGAAATTGGTCATTGGGATTTGCTCATTGGTCATTGTTTGGTCATTGCTCATTGGTCATTGGAATTTCGCTTACAGCGATTCCTGGTCCGAAACCACCTTCACATCCGGCACTTTTAACAGCACTATGACTTCTACAGGCGGCAGCGATGTAACTCTTTTGGTGTCTATTGATACCGGTAATGGCGCGGATGGAGCGTTGAATGTTTCAGCCGCGGATTTTAACATCAATACCCAGACCCAGCAGGCCGGCCGGGCAGGTATCGCCGATGCGGTTAATTTCTCCGCTGATGCCTCAAACGGCGTGATAAATAACGCGGATAGCTCTGTTATATTATCAGCCGTTCCAAACGGTTTGGCTATCAATGATGAAATCCTGATTATTAACCTCAAAGGAACTTCCGGTGATTATACGAATGTGGGTAATTACGAGACTAAAAAAATCTCCGCGATAAATGCCAACACGATTACATTTACCCAGCCTGTCTCCAATACCTACGGCGATGCCGCAACCCAGAAAATAATGGTTCAACGGGTGCCGAATTATACGGATGTCACCGTGGCTACAGGGCGTGTCTTAAATGCTAACGGTTGGGATGGAACTAAAGGAGGGGCATTGTTTTTCCGGGCGACCGGAACAGTCACCGTTACCGGTTCAATCAGCGTGAATGCCAAAGGGTTTATTGGCGGTGTGGCTGAAGCAGGCAGTTATAAAGGCGGCTATGGCGGCGAAACCTATAATGGCCAAGGCGGGAAAGGCGGAAATAGCGGGGTTGACGGCTCTTCACTCCAGGGAGGAGGCGGCGGTGGCGGGCTAACTCGCTTGGGCGCTGGGGGAACCGTTGGCAGTGGCGGTGGCGGCGGCGGTTATGGATCTTCAGGCGGATTTACTTACGGCGGTGGCGCTGGAGGCGGTGGTTACGGAACTGCCGGTAATTATGGCCAAGGATACAATAATGGCGCTTCTGGAAATACCGGCCAATACGCCTCGGGAGGAGGAGGAGGAAACGCCGGCCCTGCTGGCTCTAATGGCGGCGGCGGCGGCGGTGCCGGAACTGTTGGGACATCAGACCTGTCAAAATTATATTTGGGCAGTGCCGGTGGCGCGGGAGGGGATAAGGATACTATAAAGGGAGGAACAGGCGGTAACGGCGGAGGAATAATATTTATTAAAGCCGCCAATATAATTATTAGCGGATCTGTTCAATCCAAAGGAGGGGCTGGCAATAATGGAGTAAGCTATTCCGGTGGTGGCGGCGGAGGAAGCGGCGGCTCAATTTATCTAACAGCTGCTACTGTTACGATAGGCGCATCGCTGGTCGCGGCAACAGGAGGCGCCGGAGGAACATCCGCATATAATGGCGGCGCCGGCGGTGCGGGCCGGATTCGGATAGATTATATTTCTCTTTCAGGCAGTTCTAACCCGGCCGCTTCCGCTAATTTCATTCTATACCCGTCCCCGGGCACTTATATCTCCGGCGCGATTCAGCCTGCCGGCGTTTCTTACTGGGGATTCGTTACTTATACCAAAACCACCCCGGCCAATACCATCTTAACCGTTGACGTCTTGAGTTCTTCCAATAATTCCCTGTTAGTGGCGAATGTTCCTGCTGGCACAGATCTTATGGCGGCTTATCCGGCGACATTTGACAATATTACCGGTATTAAACTAAGAGGTAATTTCTCAACTTCCGATGGTCTCAATACCCCGCTCCTTTCCGATTGGGGGATGGAATATGTTAGAGGGACGGCTGTTACCACCACCAACTGGACGAGTTTGACTCAGGCTGATCGGGCGGTTCAGATGGGACAATCCGTTGCTTATGTAAAGTTTGAAATGAAAACTATTTCTGGTGCGGCTTTATGGAAAAGATTCCGTATAGATAAAGGTTTAAAGACATATACCAACATCGCCTGCCCGGATTCAAAGATAGAAGTCCAGGTCTGGTGCGATACGAATACTAACGGCTTCTGGGACGCAGGTGATACTTTTATCAGCAAAGGTAATTTTACCAACGGCACGTGTTACCTCAACATGAACCGCTGGCAGGTAACAACCACTCCCAAG
>JACQZI010000038.1 GCA_016207825.1 Planctomycetota bacterium
ATTACGCCGGTTGCTGTATTCGTCTCCGTTATGAGGTTCCCTGCCCCATCGTATTTATCCACGAAGCCCACGCCTGATGAATCTGTCCAGCTCACGCACTGGTTCGCGTTATTATACGTATAATATGTGTAACTGGTAATCATCCCGTTATCCACGGTCATCATCGTCCGGTTGCCCGGCGCGTCATAGGTATAACCTTTCTGCTGCCACATCATCCCGCTCTGCATCGTCTCGGTCAGGACGCGGTATATCGCCCCGTAGGTATACGTCACCGCAATAGATGAGCCGCCGTTGTATTCAGCCATCGTCACACGGTTGCCCACCTTGTCGTGCGTGTAGGTGAAGGTTGAGATTGAGGTTGGGGTTGAGGTTGAGTTATAAACGCCCGTCAGCCACCTGGTCGTCGCGTCATAAGTATAGGTGACATAGGAGCTGTTGCCCAGAGTGATGGCTGTCCTTTGCCCCAGGGCGTTATAATCATATCCAGAGATATTGCCGGGCATGCCCGCAATCGCGATGGTTTTCAGGCGCTTGGCCTTGTCGTAGGTGTAGTTCTCCGTCGAGCCCAAAGCGGACAGCGTCTTCCTCGTCCCGTCATTCCAATATGTATAATCAATCACCTTAGCCGGATTATACATATAGTCGGTGACTTTTGTCAAGCGATTTAAGGCGTCGAACTCGTTCGCCGTCGAGGTATTGGTATCACTTATGTTGATAAGGTTGGAAACCGCATCATAAGAAGTTGATACCGTTGATAAGTCGGGATAAGTCTTCGTTATCAACCTATTATTCTTATCATACGTAGATTGTATGTTTATTCCCGCCCCGTCTGTTCGGCTGGTAACATTCCCATTAGCATCATATCCCGTATACGTGGTATTCGTGATTACCCCGGTGGGATTCGTGATGTCATATCCGGGCTGGTCGGTGCGCACTAAGCGGTGCTGGCTATTATATGTATAAATGGTCGGCACACTCGTCCCGCCTTTGGTATAGGTGAGCGAGGTCATTTATCGAAGTAGAAATAGGTTTGTTCGTTTAAGGTGCCCATCGGGTCTAAAGCGGTCAGATACACCTGCTTATTCTTATTATATTGGGAGGATACCATCTGGTAAGAGGAGGTCGCGGAATCAACCAATGTTTCCACATAGTGGATGGAGCGATCGCCCATGGCGTCGTAATAATATTTGGCGTCGGTCGTGGAGGTATTATTGATATAGGTTCGCGTTACCCGGTCTGCCGGGTCGTATTCGGTATAGGCCGTGGGCGCGGATATCGTGTTGCCCGGATTGACGTATTCGCCCGCATCGGCAACACCGTCGCCGTCGGTATCATACCAGGGGCCAATGACCTGGTTTCTTCTGCCGACTGCGTCATAGGCATAGGCAACGGTGATATTGCTCTGCGCCGTCCGGACATATTTCACCTGGTTCAGGTTGTCATAGGCAGTAACCGTGGCATAGCCGCGCGCGTCTATCGTCGCTGTCTGGCGGTCGAGGAGGTCGTAGACACTGCCGGTCGTATTGCCGGAAGCGACGTCGGTCGTGGTAATCAGGCGGTCTATTGAATCGTAGGTCATGGAAATGGCGTGGCCGCCGGAGTCGAGGATGCCGGTCTGGTTGCCGTTAGAATCGTAATAATAAATGGTTTCCGCATAGGACGGCGCGGAGGTCAACTGGCGCTTGGTCTTCCAGAGGCGTGCGTTTGTGTAATAGTAATATTCGGTGGTGGCGCCTGCCGGGTCGGTGCGCGATATCACCTTGCCCGCGGCGTCGTAGACGGTGGAAGAGGAAATTGCCAATCCGCTTGGGTCGGTGGTTTGGGAAGTAACGCCGCCCCAGTTATAAGTCCAGGCGGTGACCAGATTCAATCCTCCCACGGCGCTATCCACGGTGCGGGTCAGGACGCGGTCTAAGAGGTCATACTGGTTCGTGGTAACGACGCTGTAGGGGTCGGTTTCGGTCAGGCGGTTTCCGCGGTTGTCGTAGGTATAAACGGTGGCGACGTTGTTCGCGATGTAACTTGGATAATCTACGTTATAGGAAGTGGTTATCCAGCCGATGTCGTTGGTGACGCGTTCGCCGGTGACGAGTGAAAATCCGGTCGAGGTTTTGGAAACGGTTTCCTTTGTCCCGTAGCCCTTGGAGTTATATTCGTAGGTGGTAACGAGGTTCAAGTCAGCCGGGTCGCGGTGGTATTGGTAGAGCTGGCCGATGACCGCGGCATAGCTGGTGTTAGTGGAGGAATAATAATACCATGCGCTCGTGCGGTTCAAGCCGCTAGCGCCGGCATCTTCTATTTCCTGGGTGAGCTGTCCGGCGGTATTATAAGTGCGGGTGGTGGTGATGCCCAATGCGTTTAAGATGGTGGTGGGGAGATCCGGATTCGTGCTATCGGAGTAGGTATATTTGGTATTGGCGAGAGCGGCGTTGGTGGTGGAAAGGACATTGCCGCGCGAATCGTATGACCAGTAGGTCGTTGCGCCTGAGGGCTTGGTTTCGGTTATGACATTCCGGTAGCTATCAAATCCCCGGCTGGTTTCCTCATCTATCCAGCGCGTCCAGGCATCCAGCTGTGTATTGAAGTAAACCGTATCCACTTTATCATCACGGCCTGTGACGACGGCGTAATCGGGGCTCGCGTAATAAGCGATGCCGATAGCCTCGCTCAGCGGGCCGGTGATTGAAGTAACCTTGCCGGAGGTAAAGCTATAGGTGCGGCTGTCCAGGCTTCCGGGGAAGGTCTGGACGTTCATCAAGGCCGCGCTCCCGGTATAAGTCCAGCCGTATGACCATGAGGGGCTGGATTTCGTGGCGGAATCCAGACGATCGTAAGTGACGGTGAAACTGGTGGAATTGCTTTCCGGGTCAGAACAGTTTGTCATATAGTGGGAGCTGTGGGTAAAATCAATCTGCTCGCCGTTGGCGAGTGTTACATAGTCGAGGTCGCCTGAGGCATCGTAAGCGGCGGTGACGGTATGGCCGTTCAGGTCTTGGGCTTTATAGAATTTGCCGTTGGCGGCAAGGAAAGTGAGGGTGGTCCGGTCTTTATTGGTCAGGACGAAATTGCCGGTGGATGAATCTATGGCAATGGTTCGGTATAAGCCGTAATGGGGATAGGAAACCCAATGGGCGGGCGATTCGCCGTCTTTCCAGAAAAGGATTTCCCTGCCGGATTCGGTCACCTGGATTATGGAGCCGCCGGTCTGGGTGATGAGGCGCATGTTGAAGGTATGCGTCCAGTTGGCGCCCAGGGGTGTCACGGGGTTATCGGCCGGGGCGATGCTGTTATAATAGATAACGACGTTTGTCGGCAGTCCGTTAAATGGGATGATATTGGTAATCTGCACCGCGATATTGACGTTGCCGGAAGAGAGGTCTACGGTGGCGTTGGCATCCGTGATGCGGGGAGCCAGTCCATCCGAGCCCGCGCCGCGCGCCTGGGGCAGGGTGCCGTAACTCGAATAACCTACCCGCCAATCATGGAGGATGGGGGTATGAGAAGAGTCTTCGGTTAAAAGATTCGCCCGTAATTTTATTCCGGTGATGCCGCTGAAGGTCGAGGGGTATGCCTGGAAAAGATTAGTCCCGCTGGGGACATCATGCACCAGCAAGGAATTATCCGATGATTTCAGGACATCCACCGTTAAAATACTGTTGATAGTTGCGCTAAACTGCAAAATGCCCCAGAAATAGACGTTTGCCGGCTCGATTGCCGTGGAGGTAAAAGTGCCGGATGACGCATAGTTGACGCATTGGTCGCTCCAGAAATCCGTGCTATAACCGCGTAAGGCATAAAGAACCCCGTTTGCGAATGCCATGGCGCCGCCGGAATTGAGGTTCGAGGGCGTCCTGGTCAGGGTCGTCCATGAATTCCCGGAAATGGAGTAGGCCCAGAAATTATTCACCGGCCAGCTTGAATTATAGCCCTTAAAAGCGTAGATATAATCGCCGGAGCCGGGATAGGCCATGGCGCCGCCGCCGTTGACGGCTAAGGGGGCATCTTCCTTGGCGGACCAGCTATCCTGGGCTATGTCATACCGCCAGAACGTCTTGAAATTTGCGCCCCTTAAGGCATAAATATAACCGGCCGCATATACCAGCGAACCGCCTGCATTGACATTATACGGAGTCGATTCCACGGCTCCCCAAGAATTCTGGGAAATGGAATAACGCCAGAAGTCGGTGGTATTGCCGCCTCTTAATGCATAGATATAATCGCCGGAGCCCGGATAGACCAGGGCGCCGCCTGAAGCGACGTTATCGGATGTATCGCTCATGTCGGTCCATGAATTGCCGCTTATCGAATAACGCCAGAAGTCGGTAGTGGAGTTTCCCCTCAAGGCGTAGATATAATCGCCGCCCGTGGAAACCAGGGCACCGCCCCAGCCGACTTCAACCGGCGTATCTGTTTTGGCAGACCAGGAATTCCCGGAGATTGAGTATGCCCAGAAATTATCGGTTAAGTCGCCGCACAGCGCATAAATATAATCGCCCGAGCCGGGATAAACCAGGGCGCCGCCGTAATTGACCGTTGCCGAAGTAGATGCCAGGGCGTTCCAGTTGGAGCTGAGCGGGCTGGATGATAATACCACATCAGATGCGTTATTGGCCGGTGCGGTGTTGTTGAACGTCCCTTCGGTAAAGGTGGTTTGGGACCATTCATCTGCGCAAACTAGGGAACCCGCCGCAAAGGCGTAAAGGAACACCAGGGTAATTACCAGGGCCGTTGCCACTCCGGTTTTGTTCAACATACACATCCTCCTCTATAATATAAGTTTCAGGTTTAAGGTTAAAAGTTTCATGCTGGGAGCTTCTATGTTTGGCAAGTATACATCATTAATGGATTATGTCAATAGTCTAAATAAGATTTCCTGAAAAAAACGTACGGGATGATCCGTTACAGTCTATACAAAACTATTTCCCGCACCGTGCTGAGCGCGATATTCGTTCCGTTGTCATTAACCTTTTGAGTTACCCAATGATAATTCTGGTTTTTATCCCACAACCCTTTTATCTCATTGACGACAGATTCTTTGGTGGTCAGGGGATGGCTTTTGTGGGCGCGGGATAAATCAACTAGGCCTTCGATACCGTATTGGTCATAACGTCTTTTCCAGCGATAATAATAAGTGCGGCTTACCCCGAATTTGCGGCAGGCCTCGGAAACATTGCCGGACTTTTCCGCCAGCCGGATTAGTTCCAGGCGTTTTTGGGCTTTATTATCAAAGCCTTTCATGATTACCTTTCAAGCCACAGAATTGCACAGAAATACACCGAAGTATTCTCTTTGTGCCTTGGTGCTTTAGTGGCGTCTATTAATATGTAGCAAATATCGTGCCAACGGCGTTAGTTTTTAGCTTTTAGATATTAGTTGTTAGTTAACGGGTTGAAATGATTGGAGTTGGATTTACAAGTAGTTTTAGTTTCGGTGAAAATCCGGCAAAAACGGCCCTATTTTATGCACAAGTTCTTGTGCATCGTGCACAAGAACTTGTGCATTTTACCCCGGATAATCCGCTAAGGCCTAAGGACGAAAAGCAAGCCCTGTTCGGGGCAAAGGCGAAGGGAAACGGATAATTCAGGCATCAAACTTGGCAAGAAATGGCGTTTTGATGAGGCGATGCTGGTAAAATGGTTAAATAATAAAATGCTTAAAAACCTGAAATAATTATTTAATGCCTTATGGAAATCCGGTTTCGGTACCGTTCAGAAGTTGCTTCCAGATGTGAATTTATTTGTTTACTCCACCGGGCTTAGGATTTGCATGGCCTCGTTCACCGCGTCGGCTACAGGAACCGTTTTTTGCTTTGGTTGCTTGCGCCTATCAATATGTGCTGGCATAGATTAAACCTCCAGTTTAGAATAACAGGCACTGAACTCTCATCCTGAGATTCTGAATCACGGCACGCCTATGCACGTGGCATTATCGAACTCAAGATAACTACTATCCGCTATTTTAACTCCCGCCCTTTGTCCGCCGCCGATATCGCCGGATAGCTTATATACAATGTAATAAGTCTTGGTTGTGGTCGTTACCTGCCAGCTTTTCATATTGAGATAACACGTGCCGTTGGTGAAACTGCCTTTGGAGATAAGCGTATCACCGATATCCCAGAACCCGTTTCCGTTATTCTCACACCAGACCTGGATTTCTATTTTGTTATCGGGCACAGGTGTAGCAACGCCGGTAACACCTTTATCTATGCGGAAACGTCTCCACTTGGCGGTGCCGGAAATAGTTGTTGCGTTAAACTTAACAAAGGCGATTGACTGCCCCATCCTTACCGGCGTGCTGCTATTGATTAACATCGCCCAGTTTGAGGTGGAAACAGGAATACTGCTATAATAATCAACACCCCAAGCAGACAAAGTCGGGGTTTTGGTCGTATCTGAAGTAGAAAAATTACCGCGCAGTTTGATGCCGCTAATGCCGGCAAAGGTCGTTGGATATGCGCCTTTAAGGTCGGTCCCGGAAGGGACATTGGCAACAAGAAGCGAATCGTTTGACGAAGAGAGCACATCCACGGTTAAGATTGTATTAGTAGGCGAGGTTACGGTATAAGTTAAAAGGCTCCAATATTCGACACTGCCCGGAATTATAGCCTGCGATATGAAAGTGCCTGTGACGGCATATCCGCCGCTTAAAACTGTAGAAGCAACCGGAGTAGTGGTAGCGGTAATAGAAGTTCCTTCTAAACGAATACGCCCATTTCCGCCCGCTCCGCCATCATAATTACAGTTGCCGCCTGTTCCTCCGGTAGCAAGGACTAAATTATTCCCTAATGACATATTATCAGCGCATAATTTTATAGAACCGCCGGCTCCTCCTCCGCCGCCGCCTCCGAAACCATCAAAATCTCCTCCATCATAACTGTTGTTGCCATTATTCCCGCTGGCAGAAATATTACCAGAGGCATTTATTATAATAGAATTTGCGGCAACAAAAATAATTCCTCCGCCGCTGCCGCCATTTGCTCCGGCATCGCTACCGCCATCTCCACCGTTGAAAAAGCCGATGCCTCCTCCTCCCCCTCCTCCGCTGCCAAAGTATAATCTGGATAAATCCGCGACGCCATAAGTTCCGCCGCCGCCGCCACCGCCGGCATTAGCCGTGCCAGCCTGTCCATTTCCGCCTGCACCGCCATTGACACCTGCTCCCGATATCCCGTTATTTCCGCCCTGCCCTCCGCCGCCGACAGTCGCATATCCGCCGCCGCCACCGCCGGCCGCACTACCCCCTGTTGTATCTGAATAACTGCCTCCACCGCCTGCGCCGCCGCCGCCTGAATTACCGGCGGCTCCATTAGCAACAGACCAGTTATCATTATTTCCCCCTCCGCCACCGCCGCCTTGTCCTGATGTGCCAGCCGTTGCAGCATTATTTCCGCCATTCCCACCTACACCATTATAGGTTTCACCACCGCCGGCGTTAGATCCTCCATCCACCCCATTTCCTTTAGCATAACCAGTAGCCTTTATCGCTCCGTTTACGGTAACCGTACCCGTGGCCCTAAAGACAATAACTCCGCCTGTAGTCCCATTCCAAGCCGAGGCAACTAACATATTACCAGACGAATACCACAAATTACTCGAAATAGAATACCTGTAAAAGCCGGTGGCAGCGTTTCCTTGCAGGAGATAAATATCGTTATCCGCGCCATTGCGCAACATAAAACCGCCATAATTTACCGCGCCGGGCGCCGTGGTTAAGGTGGTCCAGGAATTACCCGCGATGGAATACTTATAAAAACCGGTGGAACCGTTCCCGGGCAGGACATATATGTCATTGGCCGCGCCATTGCGCAGCATAAAGCCGCCACCGCTTACCGCACCGGGCACCGCAGTTAAGGTAGTCCAGGAATTGCCCGCGATGGAATACTTGTAAAGACTGGTCTGACCATTTCCGCGTAGGACATATATGTCATTATCAGCTCCATTACGCAGCATAAAGCCGCCACCCCCTACCGCGCCGGGAACCACGGTTAGGGTAGTCCATGAATTGCCTGCGATGGAATATTTGTAAAAGCTGGTGGTATTATTCGCTGCCAGGACATATATATCATTATCCGCCCCATTGCGTATCATAAAGCCGCCATTGCCGACAAACCCGGGCACCACGGTTAAGGTAGTCCAGGAATTGCCCGCGATGGAATATTTATAAAAACTTGTGCTGTTCCCGCGCAGGACATAGATATCATTATCTGCCCCATTGCGCAGCATAGAGCTGCCAGTGTATATCGTCCCGGGTGCCACGGTTAATGCGGTCCAGGAATTGCCCGCGATGGAATACCTATAAAAATTGTTGGTATTGCCCCCGCGCAAGAGATATATTGCATCATCCGCGCCATTTCGTATCATAAATCCACCGCTGGCTGACCCTAAAGGCTGAGGGGTTAGGGCGGTCCAAGAATTACCCGCGATGGAATATTTATAAAAACCGGTGGAACCGTTCCCGGGCAGGACATATACATCATTATCCGCGCCATTGCGCATCATACGACCGCCGTAGGATACTATCCCAAGGACATTAGCCATAGGGGTATTATTAATGGTTACATTGGTATAATTCGGCACGCGTTGGACTACTATTTTCTGGGTTGTGCCATTATAACCGTTTGTGAGGTTGCTATCCACTGTAATAGAACTGCCTGTGGGTAATGCGGTAATTCTTTTGAATTCATATAATCCGACATTAGCGCTATCTCCGGCCGTTCCTTTGAGATTGATGATAATAATTTCGTCGCCGATATTGAATCCGGCAGTTCGGGCAACGCCGGAAGAGACAGTCGCCTGTCCCGAAGCGATATTATTCGTAATTTGCCAGATGACGCCATCAGGCGCGGTCCGCCCTCCATTTCCCACGGTATTGATATTAATGTCAAAATTACCGTCAATATTTGCTATTCCATCAGCACCATTGCCTTTATCAATTTGACCGCCGGATAAAAGGGTTACGTCAGCCGCGCCGGTGGTGGTTATGGTATTAGTAAAAGAGCCGTTGGTAAAAGTGATTTGTGACCAGTTGTCGGCGTAGAGAAGAGGGGAAATCACCGCAAAGACACAGAGAACACAGAGGAAACCGCTAACTAAAGTCCACTTTTTCATGAATTACTCCTTGTTTTAGTTGCCGAAAGATATCTACTGAATAAATGTATAGCAAATATCGTGCCAACTATTATGAATCTCACGATAATTATTTCTCATCCTAACCTCTTATAAGTTAAGACGATAGGAAGCAAGGCAGAATTGAGGCACGGAGAGGAAATGCCCGAAAACTGATTGGGATATAAACAAAGTTTATAGCTATAAACTTCGTTTATAAGTAATAGGATAAAGCCCTAATTGCTTTAATTTCTTGAGAAGTCCGCAGTAAGTATAACCCAACTGGCGCGCAGATTGGCTGATATTACCTTTAAACAAATCCAGGTTTTCCCTGATAAACTCTTTTTCCATTTCTCGCATTGTTAGCTTGCCCGCCTGATTACATAAACGATTTCTCATATTGGTTGACCGGTAATCCCTGATAACATTGGATAACATAGCCACATCTATCAATTTAACATCTTTATACAATGTAAGAATGCGTTTTATCTCGTTTTCCAACTCGCGGATATTTCCGGGCCAGGGATAGGCGGCCAGAAGCCGGAGAGTGTCGGGCGAGATTTCCGGAAAACCGGAGGCCATAGATTTTAGATTATAGTGTTTTTTGAGGAAGTGTTGGACAAGGGCTGGAATATCATCTTTTCGGTCACGCAGTGGCGGGAGGTTAATAACAATCGTATTAATTCGATAAAATAAATCTTCACGGAAAAATTTATTATTTACCATCTGTTCAACATCCTGATTGGAGGCAAAGATAAAACGGGTGTCCACCGGGGTAGGTTTCTGGGCGCCTAAACGCCAGAGAATTTTTTCCTCGAGAACCCGCAGGAGTTTTTGTTGCATTGATGAGGACATATTTGATATTTCATCTATAAAAAGAGTCCCTCCGTCAGCTAATTCAATATAACCCTTTTTTTCTTCGATCGCGCCGGTAAAAGCGCCTTTGGTGTGCCCGAAAAGGGTGCTTTCGACAAGCGTTTCCGGAATAGCATCGGAATTAAAGGGTAAATACGGTTTGTTTGCCCGAAAGCTATTCTGGTGGATACTATTAGCAATAAGCTCTTTGCCCGTGCCGGTTTCGCCCTGTATCAGAACCGGCAAATCCGTAGGCGCAATCTTTTCTAACAGGGTAAAAACTTCCTGCAACAGTTTGGATTTTCCGATGATTATGGATTTATAATTTAATGTTTCATAACGGCGGGTAAAGTTAACGGAAATGTTTTCATGATACGGCGAAGGAGAATCAGCTAATCGACGAAAGAAAGAATCTAATTCCTTTGTTTCCTCATAAAGCCAGACAGTGTCTATCTTTCTTAAAACAGGCCTGATGCCGATCTCTATTTTATTTGCTTTGTCAGGACTGTTTTTAAGGAGATAACATTTGCTTAATAACAGCGATGCGGCACAGATAATTTCATTAGATTTCATCTTTCGGGCGTCTTTTAAAACCAATTGCAACACAGTAATCGCATCATCATATTTGGTTTCCAGTAAGTCAACCTTAACAAGGTGTAATTTCGTTTCCAGTATCATTTCCACTGCTTCGCCGGAATGACCGAGTTCTTTACATATATTAAGACCCTCTTGCATCGCATTGCGGGACTGGGTGTATTGTTTTTTAAGCATTAAATATTCGCCCTTAATATGCTGATAATAGACCAATGATTTTTTTTCCCGCCATAAAATATCACGGTAGGGGGCTATTTTATCTTCTATTATCTCCCTGACCTTGTTCAAGTCATCGGCGTATAAATAACAATGCGCTAGATTAAGCAAAGTAACGAGATTCATTACCTCATCCATTGGGGGTGTCTTAGTCCCATATTTCTGAAAGTATTGCTCAACTTTCTGCAATTGGGATAATGCGTGTTTGGTGGAACGCAAGGCAAGGAAACTGTTAGACAGTATAACCGATGTGTATGCCAGATCAGCGGGAGGGAGGGAGTGTTTAAGCGCGGTCAAATACGCCTTATATGATAAGTCAATAGAACGAGAATATGACCCTTGTATATAATAAACATGGCCTAAATAGCAATATAAAGAATATAGTTCGTATGGCGAATATGTAAAAGAAGAAATATTTTCTAAGGCGATTTCACCGTGGCGTTTTACTTTCGCCCAATCTTTGTTTTCCCGCGCTAATTTGATCAGGGCTAAACAATTAGACAACGACTTACATTTTAATCTCTTTGGCATGGTTATATTTATACAGAATAAAAATAGTGATTGTCAAGGGAAAAGGATTATCCCGCTTTGCGGGATTCCGAAGGCGCTCACCAACCACCTGAAGCCCCTATTCCTGCCAGAAGACAATGCCGCCGCCCCGGCGGACGACACAGGTAATCTGGCGCGTCTTTTCGTTAACCGTTCCCTTTGCCTTTATCCTGAAATATCTTGATTCGACCGTAATCAAATCCTGAATAACCAAATCATTTAGTTTGGCGGATTCATCCCCGCTTAAAGGCTCAACCTGGCTCAATAGCGCCACGATTCCCTCGGTTTTCGTGACAATATTATCATCCTCTGTCCCGATGGCATTATCCTTGCCCAGCCTGAAGCGGGATATTTTCCTTATGAGAGATGCCGGCAATCCCAATGCAATAAGGCTCTGTTCTGTGGCGGTGTTAATATTTATCCGGCCGCTGCCGTAAACCGTAATCGTATCTTTGATTTTCCTGTAAATATCTGCCGTTACGCCCTTTACCAGCATCAACTCTTCGGGAATATCAAAAGCGGCGTTTTTGCAGGAATAAGTCGCCGTGATGGATTCATATTCTTTGGCTTCCGCACCGTAAGGCCTGATAGCGTCATCCGCATCGCGCCAGTCAATAATGCAATCAGCCAGCGAAGTTGCCTGGAATTGCTCCAGCCCAACTATCTCCTTGAAAAGGGTTTCTAAAACGGTCGGTCCGGCTTTGTTTATATTAATCAAACGCTCTTCATCAGCACAGCCGTATAAGATTGTTGACCCTTCCCCTGGCGCGGGATATTCGTAGCTTACCTCGGCCATGCCGTCTCCGCCGATTTCTATGTTATTAAACTCTTCCGGATAATTGCTCCATCTTTCATTCAAGCAGTCGTATTGGGATGACGCGGCTTCCTTATGGATTTCCGCAATCTCCTTATTCAGGGCGCCTAAAGCCGACAGGTATGCACGGTTGCTATCCCGCAATATCTTAAAAGATACAATCCGGTTGGAAACTATCATGGAAAGCCCGATAACGAAAATTACCAGTGCGCTGATTATCCAGATGGTAATAACCAGGACACTCCCCTTTATCCCGCCGCTTTTAGCGAGCCTCTCGCCTCGTCTCGGCGGAGCGGGCGCCTCTGGCTGGAGCGTAGTTGAAAGCGCTCCGCTATCTGGGCAAAGAGATAATCCTTGTAATAATTTCTTCAGGTTCATTCTTTATTGCCTTTAATGTTATTTCGACCTTGATGGCGCTGGGTTTGGCATCTTCTTTAGCTTCATCAAGCCAGCTTGATTCCTTCGCCTCGGCATCAAAATAGCGGTAGGAAAAAGCCACTGATTTAACGGGATTAAGCAATTCCCGCGAAACCGGTTCCTCATCACGGCCGTAAACCAGGACATTCCGGTAAAGAATCTCTTTTTCCTTGTCAAATGTATAAGTAACCTCGGCAGGCATATAAATATCCAGTGTTTTCCCCTCATCGACCGGTCGGACCAGCAATGGGAAGGAAAGAGAATCCGCTCTCCCTGTAAACGTAATCGGAGAGAAAGATATTTCATTCCTTATTTCCTTTGCCAGCCGTTCGGTTGCCAGGATAGCCGGTTCTTTGGCATATACGTTACGGGTAACATCCCGCCAGAGCCTTAACCCATCGGTCAGCGCCGAATATATAGCCATAAGAACCAGCGTAATTAAAACAGAACTGACTATGAGTTCCAATAAAGTAAACCCGTTACGGCATTTTGTTAATTTCATTCGGTATTTAATGCTTTTAAATATGTGGTGGCAGTAACATTGCCTTTACGGCGGCCATGTTCCCAGTCAAGCTTTATGGTGATTTCCTTGAGGCTTTTATAATCTTCCACGTCGTTTTCTGTAAATTCCCATTTGAAATAGCGGTTGTTTTCCTTCAGCTCTCCGGAAAATGTATCTATCTTGAATTCGTCAGGCTGCATCAGGGCTTCCTGGACTTCCCACATCTTTTCAAGAGCGAGTAGTATTGAACGGTTATGGCTATCCATCCGGGCAAGCGTATCCGAAATGCTTATAAAAGAAGAATAAATACTAACCACCCCAACGGACACGATGATTAATGCAACCAGGACTTCAATGAGGGTAAATCCCTGTCTCGACAAGAGGCGGGGCTTTTCAGATGTTGTTTTTCGCATCATTTCGGTTTGGGCGGCCATTTGACGTCGTCTTCTGTCCCGTCTTTACGGTCTTTTCCAGCAGACCAGATATCAAAATCCTTATTGGCTTCAGAAGACGGATATCTATACATATATTTTATTCCCCATGGATCTAAAGGTTCTCGATCCAGATAAGGCCCTTGCCAGTTTGGACAATCAGCAGGTTTATTTCTTAACGCATCCAATCCTTCTTCACTTGAAGGAAAACGTTCGTTTTCTATTTCAAACCTGTTTAACATTGAAGCAATAGTTGCCATATCACCTTGTGCTATTTTCTCCTTAGCCGGGCTTATAATTCCGACTAATTTAGGACCGACCATCGCAGCCAATGCACCGATGATGATGACTACAATCATCAGCTCTATCAAAGTAAATCCCAGCGTCCTATTAGTGTATCGCATATTAATGTCCTTTCTCATTTGAATACTATGACACCATCGTGCCCATGCTGAATATAGGTAATAGCATGGATATAACGATAAAGCCAACGATTGCGCCCATAACCAGTATTAAAACCGGTTCAACCAGTGACAACCCAATCTTTATTAATTCCTCGGTATCACGTTCATAAGTCGTGGCGATTTCAGCCAATGTCTCATCCAGCCGCCCGCTTTCCTCACCGACGGCAATCAGGTTTATCATAAAAGGCGGGAAATGCTTTGCCGTATTATTTTGCTTTAATCCCGTGGCAAAAGATATCCCGCTCCTTAATCCTTCGGAAACCTTGCTGAAGGCGTTCTTGAATACGGTATTGGATAAAGTCGGGATGGTTATTTCCATCGCGGAAAGAATCGGGATACCGTTATCTATGAGAAGTCCTAGCGTCCGGCAGAACTTGCCCAGTTCCGCCCTCTGCACGAATTTACCGATAATCGGCAGGCGCAGTTTAAACTCGTCAAACATGGCTTTTTCTATAATCACAAAACCGCGCGCCAGTATAACCAGCACAAAAAGCGCTATCAGAAGTCCCAGCCAGTAATCGCGCATAAACGTGCTTATACCGATTAATATCTGGGTGGATAAAGGCAGTGCTATTTTTATCGTATCAAACATACTTTTTATCTGCGGCACAACGAATGTCATCATGAAAATAATGGTTAAAAAACCCATAGTCATGATGAGGATTGGGTAGACCATAGCCGAGCGCACGCGTGATTTTATTTCCTCCATTCTTTCCCTGTGTTCGGCGAGGCGGATAAGGGCGTTATCAAGCGTTCCGCTGTCTTCCCCTGCCCGTATCAGGCTGATAAAAAGCGGGGGGAAAATCTTCGGGTAGCGCTTCAGCGCCTCGGAAAACATCCGGCCGTCTTTGACATCCCGCCCTATCTCGGAAACTATGTTCCTTAAGGTCACGCTTTCGGTCTGGTCGGAAATAACGTTGAGTGCCTTGAGCAAAGGCACGCCGGATTTGATAAGGCTGGATAACTGCCTGGTAAAAACATTCAGGTCGCGGGCTTTAATCGACCCGAAAAACGTGCTCGTATGGGCTTCGGTTTCCTTGACCGTAATTAACGGCTCCACCTGGATGGGGACACAACCGTTGTGGGTAAGTTTACCGACCACTTCATCTATGGAATCCGCTTCCATCGTGTCGGAAACCACCTTATCCGGCCCGGTTTTTGCCCTATATTTATAAATCGCCATAAATGATCCCACTCCTCCCGCTTTGCCCCCTTCGGGGACTCCCAATAATCGGGGTCCCGTGGAACGGGGCGGGATTCGGGGACACCCAATAATAAGGAGTCCCAGAATGGGGTAAATTATTAATAACCTTATATTATTACTATTTATTCCTGAAATTAGCAAGCTTTTTGTTTTCTACATTATATAATATCGTCCTGCGGTATTATTTTTATTGAGTATTATAAAAGAGTTTGTTATATTTAAAAGCCATGTTAGACCTTGATTTTATACGCAAAAACCCTGAAGCAGTAAAAAAGGCAATCAGTGCCAAAAACGAACGCATTAAGATTGACGATGTTTTGGCGCTTGATAAGAAACGCCGCGAGGTGATTGTCGCCAATGAAAATCTCCGTAACAAGCGTAACCAGACATCCGAGGAAATCGCCCGCTTAAAGAATGAAAAGAAAGACTCCGCTGCGCTTATCAGCGAGATGAAATCAGTCGGGACAGAAATCAAAGCTAATGACGAAAAACTCGCTTCCATTGAAGATGAGCTCAACAAACTGCTTATCTGGATTCCCAATATACCGGCTGAGGACATCCCTGTCGGCAACGAAGAAGCAAATAAAGAAATCCGCCATTGGGGCAAGAGAAAAGAATTCGACTTTACCGCGCTTCCCCACTGGGAAACAGGAAAAACCCTTGATATCCTTGATTTACCGACCGGCACAAAGATTACCGGCTCAGGCTTTATGCTTTTGAAAGGCATGGGTGCCCAACTGGAACGGGCATTGATTAATTTCATGATAGACCTCCATACGACCAGGCATGGATTCAAGGAAATCGCGCCCCCTTACCTGGCATCGCGCCCCACTATGTTTGCAACCGGACAACTGCCAAAACTGGAAGGCGATATGTATCACACTTCCGAAGATGATTTATTCCTTATCCCCACGGCTGAGGTACCATTAACAAATATTTTCCGCGATGAGATTCTATCCTACGAGCAGCTTCCGGTATATTTTGTTGCCGGCACGGCCTGTTTTCGCCGGGAAGCCGGCTCTTACGGGAAAGACACCCGCGGCATCAACCGGGTGCACCAGTTTAATAAAGTGGAACTCCTTAAATTCGTCCACCCTGATACTTCCTTTGATGAGCTGGAAAAACTCGTCACTAATGCCGAAGCGGTCTTAAAAACACTGGAACTTGAATACCGCGTAATAAAGCTTTCCACCGGCGAGATGAGCTTCGCCTCTGCCAAGACATACGATTTGGAAGCCTGGGCTCCCGGCATAAATAAATACCTTGAAGTTTCCTCATGCAGTAATTTCACGGATTTCCAGGCAAGGCGCGGGAATATCCGTTTCCGGGATAAAGACAATAAAGTCAAATTCGTCCACACCCTTAACGGCTCAGGCATCGCTCTGCCCCGCACCTTGATTGCCATCATGGAAAACTACCAGCAAAAAGACGGCTCAGTCATTATACCTGATGTCTTACGGCCGTATATGAACGGCGCGAAAGAAATCAGGCTTGCATAAAAGCAATATCCGATTCAAAAGGAGATAGTTATGATTAAACTATTTATTAGACACTGGTTTCTGGTTTTCTTTCTATGTGTTCTTTGTGTCTCTGTGGTTAATTCCGATACGGAAACAAAACTACCGGACTATTTCAAGAAATATGCGGATGAAGCCGTAAAGCGGCTCGGGGCAGAAGACTGGCAGGCGCGTGAAAGTGCCATGGACGAACTGATAATGCTCGGTCCTGCTGTCATGCCTCTGGTCCAGAAAGAGATGGATAATTCCGACCCGGAAATAAAACTGCGCGCCAGGCACGTTAACCTTGCCCTGCGCTGGAAAGCAGCTTTTGCACAGAGGATTGATAAATTTATTACCCAGGTCAGAAAAGGCACGATTGATGATATGGAACTTCTTATGCAATCACTCCAGTTCCTTAGGGGCGATGAATCTGTTTATATCCTTATTGATTTATTGAAAGATTCTAAGCAAACCCAGCAGAGCCGCCAGAAAATCGTCCAGGCATTCCAGGGAACCGGCGCCAACCTTAAACCGGTGCTGGATGACCTAATCCAGTTATGGAAAAATGAAACTGACCCCAGTATTCGCTACGCCTTAATGCTTTCGTTTGCCAGGGCGGGCAAAGATGAACGGCTGACAACATTGTTATCAGATGCGGTTAAAAGTGAGGATTACAACACCAAAATCGGGGCGATTTCCGTCATCGGGCAGATAAAGGAAGAAACGCTTGTGCCGGAACTCTTTAAACTGCTTCAGGCGACTGACCTTAATACCAGGAATAGCGCCATTTATGCGCTGAACAGCTTCAGGACACCCCAAACCTTTGAGGCAATATTCAACGCCTGGAAAACATGGAATACGCCGGCAGAGGCGTGGCTTAAAAACCAGACCATAAACATACTGGCGCAATATCAGGATAAACGTTTGCTTGCCGAGCTTCTGGAAATGTCCAAGACGGAAAAAGACCCTCAGAGATTGACTGCCGTTGTCAGCACCCTATATCAATTCCGTTCCGACCCGGCAGTTTCGCCTGTGTTACTGAACCTTTTCCGCACCGGAGATGCCAATGTCAGGGCAACCGCTTTTAATATCTTGAAAGCCAATAACGACCGCTCGGTTATCCCCGACCTCTTGAAACAACTGGAAGCAGAAAACGATTTCACCTCATTCACCACGCAACTGGGGGTTCTCCAGGATTTCACCGCCCAGCGCTTTATGCCCCAGCAAATTCCGCCTGAGCTAAAAGCCAGTATCATTAAAGCAGTTAAAGAATGGATGGAGAAAAATAAATAATATGAAACTTAAAAGAATCGATACGACATGGGTAATTGTCCTTCAAAGGGGAGAAAAAATCATCGAGAGCCTGACCGCCTTTGTAAAGGCAAAGGGAATAAAATCCGGGCACTTCAACGCTATCGGTGCAATCAGCCGTGCGGAAGTCGCGCACTATAGCGTGGAACATAAAAAATACACGTTTAAAGAATTCGAAGGCGCGTTGGAGATACTGGGAATTTTGGGAAGCGCCTCATGCCTGCCTACTGGGCAGGCAGGGAAAGACAATGATATCGTCATGCACGCCCATATCACATTAAGCGATGAAAAAACGCATGTCTACGGCGGGCACCTGAAGGAAGCAGTTGTCTCCGCCACCTGCGAAATAATGTTCACAGAACTTAGCCAGAAGATATTAAGGAAACACAATCCCGAAATCGGATTAAACCTGATGGATTTGGAATAGAGCCGCAAATTAACGTAGTGAAAACTCCCCCGTAAGGATATGGGGGAACACAGAAACGACGCGATAATACAAATATAATCAACCCTGTGGTAAATTAGCGGATTGGATCAGAAGAATAAATCCCTTTTACCCTGGCGGATTAAGGCAAGACGTTTTTCGGTTTCGGCTTTTATTTTACTGTCTTCTATCTGGCTCAGATATTCGTTAATAACTTCATTACCCATCTCTTTTATTCCATCTGAACCGTAATTGACCAGGTATTCAGCAAAGGTAAGTATGGCATTGGGGCGGCAGAATTTATGTATCTCACCCGGTTTGGCAAGCTCCATAAAACGTCCACCAGTCCTGCCTAGCCTGTAACAAGCCGTGCAAAAACTCGGGATAAGCTTGTCTTTCAAGACGTCCCCAAGAACTTCCTTAAGCGAACGACTATCATGAATATTGAACTGGGAACTCTTGGCAGCTTTGCCGTAACCACCCGTTGTGGTAACCGAACCGGCGCTTGATTGCGATATCCCAATCTGGAAGGCAACTTTCCTGATAGCCGGAGATTCCCGGGTGGAAATAATCATCCCGGTATAAGGCACTGCCAGCCGTAAGATGGCAATAAGCTTTAAGAAATCTTCGTCCGAAACAGGGTGTTCCGGTTTATAAGAAACAGAATCCGCCGCGCAGAACCGCGGGACGGAAATAGTGTGTGGCCCAACTCCGCACGTTTCTTCCAAACCTTGCGCATGTATGACCAAAGAAATAACCTCATAACGCCAGTCGTACAGGCCGAAAAGCACGCCGAGGCCGAAATCATCCAACCCGGCCTCATAAGCACGTGTGTGGGCGGTTACCTGGCGTTCGTAATCCGCCTTGGGACCGCCTTTATGAAGCCTTTCATAAGTTGCCCGGTGATAGGTTTCCTGGAAAAGCTGGTAAGTTCCGATATTCGCCTTTTTGAGCTTACAGTAATTTTCCACGGTGGTGGCGGCGATATTTACATTCACCCGGCGGATATTGCCCTTGGTCGTATGCACCGAGTAAATCTTTTCTATCGCCTCGACCACATAATCAAGGCGGTTATTTAAGTCATCCTCGCCGAGTTCTAAAAGGATCCGCTTATGGCCTTCGTTTATCAGGAATTCCGTTTGTTTGGCAATTTCGTCAAGCGAAAGCTTTTGGCGTGGAAGAGCCGTATTGCGACTGTGGAAATTGCAGTATTCACAGTCATTGACGCAAAAATCGGAAATATATAACGGGGCAAAGAACACCAGCCGCTCTCCGTAAATTTCCCATTTTATCGCACGGGCCGCCTGGAAAAGCGATTTAAGCTGTTCCGGTTCTTTTAGATTAACCAGATAACCCACTTCTTCCACGGTTAATCCTTTTTTAAGGCGTGCCTTGGCAATAATATTATTGATTACTTCCGCGGACGGCTCTTTGGTCCGTTCTAAAACGCCTTCTATTTTAGCCGCGTCCAAGTGTTCCACGAGTGTCATCAGTTTTTATTCCCGTAATCTTGTTTATGATAATCTTATGGTCATCGGATTTCTTTATCACCATTTTACAACCCTTTAAGGCAACAGCGCTTTTGTCATTCTCTTTTACCATCCGGCTGATTTCTTCACTATGGTCATGGCAAGTTTCAACTCTTTCATGCTTATGTTCCGGTATTTTGGAAATATCCGCATCCTCTCCCGTAAGCGCCTGGAAACATACTTTTAAGGAATCCGGGGTAAGCTCGGACTTCCTGCCGAGCGTAATCTCAACCCGGCTGACCTTTTTAATATTATGTTTGGCCGCCTGGTTTTTAACCTCGTTAATCAAATCCTGAACGATTCCAAATTCATGCATAGCATTTAATATATTTATTATATATTATTTCACTTACCTTGGCAACAGATTTTTCCACGGAGGATGAAAGACCCTGCATTATTTCCTGCGGGATATTCTGCGGGTAACAGGCAACGATGGCTATTTCTACCCCGCAGATATCGCGCATCTCTTTAAGTAAATTGGAAGTCGGCCCCTGATGGAAGGAAAAATCATCCACCTTTTCTTTGCATAATTTATCCAAAGGAACATCGAATATTTCACCGGGCTTATGGTCTTCAAAGCTGACGGCATCTACAATAACAATGATTTTAGGTTTCTTTTCAGCCAGTAATATATCAAAGATAAATCCGCGGGTACTTAAACCCAGATTAACCACAGCCGCATTCTCTGGGATATTATAATTTTTATTAAGGTAATCGGCAACGGCAGGACCGAACCCGTCATCGCCGAAAAGAATATTGCCGCAACCCAAAACAAGTGTTTCTTTGGAATGATAATCATAAAATTCTGTCATATTTTATATATGTAAAATAAAATCATCCCGTCCCGAAAGCCTTCAGGGCGGGATGATATAGAGTGTTTCCAAACCTCGGGTTTAATTGGTCAGGGTGTCAATTACTTTCCCCTCGCAATCCATGATCGTCACCTTGACCGGCAGAGTACCGTCCAGATTGTGGGTAGCGCAGGACAGGCACGGGTCATAAGCCCTAATCGCCATCTCCAGCCGGTTCAGAATGCCCTGGTCATACTTACCGTTTTTGATAACCAGCTGGGCAGCCTGTTTGACAGACATATTAATCGGCGCATTATTATGGGTGGTGCCCACGATTAAGTTACAGTTGACTATCATCCCTTTATCATCCGTGGTATAATCGTGAATAAGCGTCCCACGCGGTGCTTCCACACAGCCGACTCCGCGCAGCGCCTTGGGAGTTACCTTGGTCCAGGTATCCTTGCTGGTGATTTTCTGGTCATTGAGTAACTCCACCGCGTGCTCGGCATGGTAAAGCAATTCTATCAACCTTGCCCAATGGTAAAGCAAAGTCAGTTGGGCCGGGCGGCCGAAGTTCTTACGGAATTCCTCAAATTCTTTCTGCGCCAGAGGGGTCGCAATTTTATCGGCAACGTTTATACGAGCCAGCGTATTAGTCCTATAAATCCCTTTGGGGTTATTTAAATCCATGGAGAAACCTTCGCCCCACTTTTTGGCATAAGGGAATTTCATATATGACCAGTTTATAACTTTCTCTGAAATATAGTCGGTGTATTCGTCATAATTAAAATCAACGTATGTGCCGTCCGGTTTCATCAGGCGGAGTTTGCCGTCATAGCAGTTCAATGAGCCGTCCGGAGCAACCGTGCCCATGAAACCAGTCTTAATCACGGCGAGTGTTTTTACCGCATCGAGGTATTTCGGAAAAACGCTTTCCTTTGACCATTTAATCGCCCATTTGGCGAACTCCAAGACTTCCTTAGCCATCTCCAAAACCCTTTTGCGTTCATCTTCAGTCAACGGCTTGGAAAAACCGCCGGGCACTCCGGTAACCGGATGGATGCATTTACCTGAAACAACGTTCAGCATTCTGCTCCCTAGATGCCGGCAATGGACCACTCTTTTGCCTATTTCCGGATTAGCCTTGGCTATGCCTATAACATTTCGTACCGCCGGGTCGGCATCCGGTCCCATCACGAAATCCGGTCCGCCCAAGAAGAAGAAATGTAAAGTATGTTCTTCTGTATAGGCGATACTATTGCACAAATCTCTTAGCTTAACCCCGGCTGGAGCCGGCGTTACGCCGAATACTCCATCGCATGCCTTGGCGGCTGCCAAATGGTGCGACCAGGGGCAAACCCCGCAGATTGAAGTTACAATCCGGGGCATCTCTTCGGCCGGCCTGCCCAGACAGAATTTCTCAAATCCTCTCAATTCAACTACGTTGACAAATGTATCCTGGACATTTCCTTGATCATTTAATTGAATAGTGATTTTAGCATGACCTTCTATTCTGCTTACCGGTGCAATTGTTATTGTCTTGCCTGCCATTATGCATCTCCTTTCTGAACTTGAGCCTGTGGCATTTTAGCAGTCTGATGGGAAATCGGTTTCAGCCGCCCATGACTACCCACATAACGGGTAAGTAATGCCCGGCGGTCGGCAATTTGTTTTGGATCCAATCCGATAGATGAAATCAAATTAACCATGTCAACCAACGGATTGGAATCCTTATGAATCAAGCCGAAACAACCGCGGCATGGCATATGGCTTTTGATGCAACGCGGTATTCTTACTTCTCCAGGTTCGGTAGTAAGCCCGGCACAACCGGCACGGGTAACCGGTCCCATGCATAAAACGCCCTGCTCGTTAAAGCAACGCGTCTGTTCCCATGGCGCATCCTGCTTAATATCCAAAGGCTGCAAAGGCCGTTTAATTTCGATACCGGCGGCTTTTTTCTCACGTTTGGTCGGACATTCATCGCAAACGCTCTTATGCGGCAATACCAATGGTTTCCCGGTAACCACATAAAGCAAAGCTTCTCGAATCCAATCTGGTGAAGTCGGACAGCCGGGAATATATAAATCGACTTTAATCACTTCGTTCAGAGCATAAACCCGGTTCTCCAAGGGCGGCAGGTTTTCCGTGGGCGTTGGCGAGGATTCGGTTGAGATGCTGTCACGATAAACCTTATGAAAAAGTTCATCAGTCGTCCACATATTTGCCAAGGCCGGAATCCCGCCTGTGCAGGCGCAGGCGCCCAGCGCCGCGATGACCTTGCAGCGCTTCCTCATCTCCAAAGCAACATGCCTTTCTTTTTCGGTGCGGACGCCTCCGGAAATTATGCCGACATCCGCCGCGGGAAGCTCCATTTCCTTTTTTTCTCCAGTCTGTCCAAAATATTTATTGTCGTGCAGGACCGGGATATGGACAAATTCCACGTGCGGCAATAAATCCAAAAGTTGGTCGCCGATATCAAGAATCGTAAGTTCACATCCTCCGCAAATATTCAGCCATTCCTCGGATATTCTGATGGGCATAAAGTCTCCTTTCATTCACGCTGTCTGCCTGGCCGTTTCACCCGGTTAGGAACAGCGGCTCTGATTCTGGTCCGATATGGCAGCACCCTTTTTTTGCTCCTTATTCGTTACTGCCAATCGCCTGGTATAAAGATAGTTTTTGCCGTCTTCCTTGAACAATTCCACCTCAAACCCGTGCTCCCTGTATTTAGCCTTGGCATTCAGGGCATCATTTTCGGTGGCGTAGGAACAGCTATCCCACATATATTTCTTATTGGCGACAATCTTATAATTAGCTGGCATATTATCTCCTCGTATTTATTTCTTGCGATAAGGGCTCGGACCCGCTTTTTTCACCTGAGCAACCATATCCTTAACTACTTGGGCAAATTTCTGCCCTTCTGAAGCGGAAACCCATTCCAGCCGGAACCGATCGCGCTCCATGCCCATATCATCCAGCATAAGCTCGATGGCTTCCCGGCGCGACTGGGTCCGGAGATTGCCGTCCAGGTAATGGCAATCACCGATATGGCACCCTAAAACGAGGACGCCGTCAGCGCCTTTGCTTAAGGCATCAATCACCAGGCTGGGATGAACCATTCCCGAACACATGACGCGTATAATCCGGATATTGCTGGGATACTGCAAGCGCGATGTGCCGGCCAAATCCGCCCCGGCATACGAGCACCAGTTGCAGCAAAAAACCACAATCAATGGTTCAAACTCTGTGCTTGGCGATTGAGCTTTAGTATCTGCAGTCTGAGTCTGATTCATTTTATCGCTCCTTATTATTTATTCACCGGCTCCAAAGCCGCTTCAACCATTTCCTTTAATTGGGACATCTTAAAGTTACTGACCACCACGCCGCCCTTGGGGCAGGTCGCCTGGCAAACGCCGCAACCCTTGCATAGCGCCAGGTCGCGGTCAATCGTCTTTTTGATTTCGTCTCCCTTCATATATTCCATCAAAGTCAACGAATGGTAAGGGCAAATCTCCACGCAGTAACCGCATCCATCACAGCATTCGTCGATGATTTCCGAAACAACCGCATCCAGCTCCACTTTATCTTTGGCCAGGATAGTTGCGGCACGTGAAGCAGCCGCAGCGCCTTGGATAATGCTTTCGTCCACGTTCTTCGGACTGTGCGCCAAACCGGCCAGGTAGACGCCTTCGGTAGCAAAATCAACCGGTCTCAACTTTAAATGCGCCTCCAGGAAAAACTTATCCTGGGTCAGGGGCACCTTAAGCTTCTGGGAAATATCCGCGTTATTGGGAATATCCGCCACCGTCCCGGCCGAAAGCACCAGCAAATCAACCGATAACGCTACCAGCTGGTTGAGAATCGGGTCGTTGACGGTTATCATTAGTTTATCGCCCTGCTTGACTACGTTCGGCTTTTCTTCATCTCGGAAACGCAGGAAAATCACGCCGTCCTCGCGCGCCTGGCGGTAATACTCCTCGTTAAAACCGTAGGTCCGGATATCGCGGTAAAGGACGTATACCTGCGTATCGGGTTTCATCTTCTTCAATTTCCTGGCATTCTTCACCGCCATCGAACAGCAGATACGGCTGCAATAAGGATGTTCTTTATCGCGCGAACCCACGCACTGTATCATCGCAACGGCATTAACTTTATTTAAATCCACATCCTTAACGGCTTTGGCTGACCCGGCAATTTTCTCTTCAAGCTGCACCTGCGTAATCACGTTCGAAGTTTCCCCAAATAGATACTCCTTGGGTTTATATTCTTCAGCTCCGGTAGCGACCACTACGGCGCCGTGCCGGAATTCGACCGCTCCCTTGGGCGTTTCCAGGGTAGTCTTGAAATTACCCATTGACCCTTCAACCATCTTTACGGTAGAAGAAGTATATAATTTAATCTTGAGATGCTTTTTTATCTTTTCGATTATCGTTGCCAGTTCTTTTTGCGGATTGTAATTCTCGTCCAGGAAATAGTTTAAATGCCTCATGTTTCCGCCCAGTTCCGCCGAATGTTCCACCAGATGGACAACAAATCCCTGGTTGGCCAGCTCCAATGCCGCGGTCATACCGGAGATTCCCGCTCCGATAACCAAAGCGTCGTGCTCGATTTCCAGGAAACGATTCTGGAGCGGCTCCAAGACCCGCGCTTTAGCCACGGCAATGCGCACCATATCCATTGCCTTGGTCGTCGCCTTTGCCGGCTCGTTCATATGCACCCAGGTGTTCTGGTCACGGATATTCGCCATCTCAAATAGGTATGGGTTTAACCCGGCTTCCCTTAGGGTATTCCTGAAAAGCGGTTCGTGGGTGCGCGGCGTACAAGCCGCCACCACTATCCGATTGAGTTTATGCTCCTTAATCATTTCCTTGATTTTCTTCTGCGTATCGGAAGAGCAGGTATAAAGATTATCTTCCACGTAAACCACGTTCGCCAGTTTCTTGGCGTAATCACGCACCGAAGGCACATTAGCCACGCCGCCGATATTTTTGCCGCAGTGGCAAACGAATACGCCGATGCGCGGTTCCTGCCCGCTTACATCTATCTCCGGAGGATACTGGCGCTTGGTCACCATTGTCCCGCGCGATTCGGCCAGCAATGCCATCGCCTTGGAAGAAGCAGCGCAGGATTGCATTACCGTTTCCGGAATATCCTTCGGTTCGGTCAAAGGGCCGCTTACATATATTCCGGCCTTGTTGCTCTCTACCGGACTAAATTTACCTGTCTGGCAAAAGCCGTGCTTATTCAAATCCAGCCCAAATATCTTGGTCAATCCCTTAATGGATTTGGGTGGATGCAATCCGCAGGATAAAGAAACCATATCGAATTCTTCTTCTTGAAGTTCGTTTTTATCGTCATAATACCGGACGACCAGATTCTTGGTTCCGGGGATTTCCTTGACCGACGAAGGCTTGCAACGGGTATATTTTATGCCCAGTTCCTTTGCCCTTTCGTAGTATGCTTCAAAGCCTTTGCCGAAAGCGCGGATATCAATATAAAAAATATGGCAATCGAGGTCCGGCGCGTGCTCCTTTGCCAGAATCGCCTCTTTGGTCGCGTACATGCAGCAGACGGATGAACACCAGTTATGCTCGACTTCACGCGATCCCACGCACTGGATAAAAGCAATCTTATGGGGATGTTTCTTGTCGGAAGGCCTCAATGTTTCACCCTGATACGGGCCGGAAGCGGAAAGAATACGCTCCAGCTGAACGGATGAAACCACATTAGGATACCTGCCGTAACCGAATTCCTGCCTCAGCTTGGCGTCAAACAATTCAAAACCCGGCGCAAGGATAACCGCGCCCACATCCAATGTTACAATATCATCTTTCTGTTCGAAACTGATCGCTTTGGCTTCGCAACTCTTCTCGCAAACGCGGCAGATGCCTTTCAGGAAATACAGGCAATGCTCGCGGTCAATCACCGGCACCTTAGGGACAGCCTGCGGGAACGGAATATAAATAGCCGCCCTGGGCACCAGGCCTTCGTCGTATTCGGATTTCGGCGCGTCTTTGCGTTTCTGGACCGGGCATTTATCCACACAAACCCCGCAACCGGTGCATTTTTCCGGGTCAACGGAACGCGCTTTCTTATTGACGCGCACCTTGAAATTACCCGGCGTTCCTTCTATCGCCTCAACATCCGTATAAGTCAGTTTATCTATATTAAGATGGCCGGCCGTATCAACCAAACGCGGCGCCAAGGTGCACATCGCGCAATCGTTGGTCGGGAAGGTCTTATCGAGCTGTGCCATTGTCCCGCCGATACAGGGACTCGTTTCCACGAGATACACCCGATACCCGGCTTCGGCTAAATCCAATGAAGCCTGCATGCCGCCGACGCCTCCGCCGACTACCATTACTGCTCCGATTTTCTTGCCACTCATAAATTTCTCCTGAATCTATTAATTATTTATTATTTTACTGCCGCCAGGACAGGTTCCGTTGGAACCAGATGCTTTTTCATTCCGAGCTCTTTCGGCTCAATTCCCAAAGCCAATCCCATTATCTGGGTAAAATATAATATGGGCAGGCCGTATTGAGTTTGGTATTTCTCTTCTATTTCCGCCTGCCGTGTATCCAGGTTCGCATGGCAAAGCGGGCAGGCAACCGCAATAGCATTCGCTCCGACCGCCTTGGCATTTTCCAGGATTTTGTTGGTCAGTTTCAAAACCGCATCCGTCTCAGTCAGCGAAAAAGTCGCCCCGCAGCAATCCGTTTTATAAGACCAATCCAGGACTGTCGCACCGCATTTCTGCATGACCCTGTCCATGCTCATCGGGTATTCCACATTATCAAACTGCATCACCTTGGGCGGGCGGGTCAAAAGACATCCGTAATAACAAACCACTTTCATACCGGAAAGGTTTTTCTTTACGGCGTCTTTAATGTTTTTTTCTTCCATCTTATCGAATACTTCCAAAGGATGGATGATTTTGACCTTGTTCTGGAAAGCCGAGCCGATTATTTCCTTTATTTCCTCAGAAAGCTTTTCATTTTCGCTTAGCTCACGCAAAGACATCTTAAAACGGGAAAAACAAGCCGCGCAGGGAACCACCAGCTCGTTAATGCCGGCATATTCGGCTAAGGCCAGGTTCTTGATGGGCAAAGCCGTCGCCAGAAGGTGGGAACTGGCGTGAGCCGGGGAAGTCCCGCAACAAACCCAGCCGGGCACTTCCTCAAGCTCAATCTTAAAAGAATTACAAACGGCTTTAAACGAATGGTCGTATTCTGCTCCTGTGGAATGTAAAGAACATCCCGGATAATAACCGTATCTTGTCATAACAATAAATCCTTTCTTTACTGGCGCTAAGCCCGATGCTCCTTTTCCTTCTTTGCCACGTTGGAGAAAATCTTCCAGGTAGTCGAGGTCCTTGAAGGTGAAATACTCGGGAAAACATTCAGCTTCCCCTTAAAGAACATCTTAATGCCCATTCCGGCATCCTTGAAAAACTCAAATGTCCTCATCTTCAAATCGCCTATCATACCGAGCTCATACATCCTGCCGAACCATTTGATATTGCGCAGGGCCGCCTTATTGAATTTATGGACCCTGGGTACGGGCGAAGAAAAGCCCTGTTTTATAGCCAGTATTTTGCAGGTATCCATTATCCGGGCGATATCCACATCCTGCGGGCAACGGGTGGTGCAGGTCTGGCATGCCGAGCACATCCACATGGTTTTAGAATTAAAGACAAGGGCTGATTGCCCCAAGCGGATGGCATGGATAAGCTGCGCCGGCGTATAATCCATTGCCCAACTCATCGGGCACCCCGCCGAGCATTTGCGGCACTGGTAACATGTGTTGACGTTAACGCCGATTTCCTTTTCGATTTCTTTAAGCAAATCACCGGAGGGAATGATTGTTTTAACCGTGGCTGTCTGGTCTGTCATGCTGCCCCCTCTCTGATTAGAGATTGTTTCAACAACTTACTGCCTTAAACGACCGTATTTAATGAGTAGAATACTTCACTTAACCATATTTTTAAAACACGGTCAAGAAAAAATTATACCGGTCAGATGGAAATCATCCAGAGGATGGAAAATGCGTAAAATAGCTCGCGGGGATTCGAATACCGCCGGAAAAGGTTAGTGCAACGCGCTTTCTTCTTCCTTATAGAGGGTCTCGAAGCGGGTGTATTCTTTCTGGAACTGCACTTCATAACTGCCGGTCGGGCCGTTGCGCTGTTTGGCGATGATGATTTCGCAGATATTCTTCTTTTCCGAATTGGGGTTATAAAGCTCGTCACGGTAAAGCATCAAAACCACATCGGCATCCTGCTCGATGGCGCCGGATTCCCTAAGGTCGGAAAGGCGCGGCTTGGGCTGTTTGGCTTCCCGGTGTTCCGGCGCGCGGCTTAACTGCGCCATGGCGACTACCGGGATACCCAGTTCCTTGGCAAGGCTCTTAAGCGAGTAGGAAATCTGGGCGATTTCCCGCTCGCGGCTGTCCGCATCCTTCATCATCATAAGCTGCAAATAATCAACCAGAATCAGCTGTATATCGTGGTCGGCTTTAAGTCGCCTGGCGCGGCTTCTCAAGTCAAAGGGCGTCAGGGCGCTCGAATCGTCTATAAAAATATTTGCCTTTTCAAACTGGCCTGCGCTCAGCATCAGCTCCTGTATTTCTTCCGCGGAAATAAGCCCACGGCGCAATTTCTGGCTGTCAACCCGCGCGTGGCAGCATAAAAGATTGGTCACCACTTCCTGAGAAGTAACTTCCAGCGTATAAAGGACCGCCGCTTTCTTTTCAACGAGTCCCGTCTGCTCCAGGAGCCTCAAGCCAAAGCTGGATTTTCCGCTGCCCGGACGTCCGGCAACCACGATAAGCTGTCCTCCGCGCAAACCGCCCAGGGTATCGTCCAGTTCGGCCAGTCCCGTGGATAATCCGCTTAACCTGCCTTTCCTGTCGTGAACGGTCATGATATGCTTTTCAAAAGTCTCGGTCAGGATATCCTTTATATGGACCATTTTTATGGCCTCTTTTTTCTGGGCGACATCAAAAATAACGCGTTGGGCTTTATCCAGAAGATATTCGCTGTCTGCCGTGCTCTGGCTGGTTTCGCGCAGGATTTCGTTGCATCCCAGCATAATGGCGCGCAGGATGTATTTCTCCCTGATGAGTTTGGCGTAGTAATTGGAGTTTGCCGTGGAAGAAACGGATTCAACCAGAGTAGTCAGGTAATCAAGCCCGCCGACTTTATCAAAGAGGCCATCGCCCCGCTTTTCCAGCTCGCTTTTAAGGGTGACCAAATCAATGGGCGAGCGCTCGTCATAAAGTTTGAGCATGGCATCGTAGATAATCTGGTGGTTGGTATTATAAAAATATTCCTTATCCAGAATCTCATGGACGCTTGCCACGATGGAATCGTCAAGGATAATGGAGCCGAGTAATCCGGTTTCCGCTTCCAGGTCGTATTGCGGCTGGAAATCATGCCCGGGGTTCTGGTTTGCCGACGGATTGTTTGCCATAGTTAATTACTTCCTTGATTGATAAAGCGTCTATTTTAAAAGCTTGGAAAGAAAAGTCAACAAAAAGCGGATTGAGTCTTCAAATTTCACAAGTAATCGTTTGGCGGGACTATGTTAACCTTCCCTTTAACCAATTAACTAATCACTAATTAACTCATTGCCCCTTACTACTGTCTACTTCCCTTAATTATTGCCCTTCAGCCCCGCGTCCGCCTTCCTGGAAAATAGGCAGGTATCGGTAAGGCAACTGGAGAGTCAACATCGCAAAGGCGGAATAGATGCCGCCGTAGGCGTCATTCGTCCAGAGCCCTTCATTTGTCTGTTGTTTGATTAATTCTTCGCGGATAGCGGCATACCAGCGAACCCAATCCGCTCCGCCATATTGATAAATGGCCAGCGAGGAATAAAAACAGGTATAAAGATACCAAGAAGTCCAGCCCTGGTCGTTCGGGTTTTTCCCGCCCAAAAACGGCGCGGAAGCCAGGAGGTTCTGTATGCCTTTTTTATACTTATCTTCATTATATAAATCCATCGCGCCCATCATATACATCCCGGCTCCTGTCAGGGCGGAAGAGCGATGCCCTCCTCCCCGGCTGCCATAATTATACTGGTACCAGCCATCCGCCGTGGTCATCTCCTGGATATACTTTTTCGCCTTGTTGATAGTCCCGGAATTAACCCAGATACCGGCATTGCGGGCGGCGCGCAGGGCGGTAATCTGCATAATGGCCACTGCACCGGAGCCGTCATCCGTCGCCTGTGCATCGGGAGCGGTATTCCATCCGCCAAACTGGTTCTGGCTGTTTTCTAAAAGATGCACGGCCTTTTTCAGGGCGTCATGCACTTCTTCATATAATGTCTCGTCTTCAAGCATCCCGAATGATTCGGAAAGGAAGAGCGTCGAATAACCGTGCCCGTACATACCGGATTGCGTATCGGAGCCGGCAATGAACCCGTTTTTTAACTGGCTGCCGATAATATATTTAAGCGCCCGGCGGATGTTTTCACTATATTTGCCTCGATGCGGTGTATGGCCTGAAGCCAGCCAGGTCAAGCCGGCCAAACTGGTGGCGGCAACTGGATACCCGCCGCCCAGGCTGCCGTTTTTGAGTTGATGGTCGGCAAAATATTTCAATCCCTTATCAATCGCCTGGATAGCCTGCGTGGTAATTTCGGGCTGGTTACTGTTTTTATTAACCGCCTCATTAACGTTCTCGGCGCCGATAGTAAATAGGGGAATCAAACCCAGCAATAATATCCAAGAATAGACAAGATGTTTTTTCATCAACTCTATTTTAGGAAAATTCCACCCTAAGTCAACAAAATAATTGACTACATCCCTATTGCAATATATTAAGAGCATCTAACAAAATAAATTTCTAATGCCTAAACCGTCACCATGGTCCAGACTTGCTACTGGATTCCCGCCTTTGCGGGAATGACTCCATTCTGGGACTCCCGATTATCGGGTGTACCCGAATCCCGCCCCAGCGGGAGGAACGGGGCTCACTACTTCTCCCAGTCCCTCCAATAGGCAGTCATCATTGAAGGCATTCTCAAATTCGCTATGTTCGAAGTTTGCGGCTCCTTGATGTCAGCGTGATATCACCGCGTGACTAAATTTCGTTACAGAGGGGGGAGCATCCGTTAGAAGGGTGGACTATAACCGTTAGAGGCAGGGAGAGTAACCGTTAGAAGCGGGGAGTATCACCGTTAGAGGCGGGGGATTCTTCCACTTAAGATAGGGAGTATATCCGTTGGAGGGGTGGACTACAACCGTTAGAGGATCGGGTAATAACCGTTATAGGCGGGGAGTATTACCGTTAGAAACGGGGGATTCTTCCATTTAAGATAGGGAGTATATCCGTTAGAGACGGGGAGAGGTAAGGTTAGAGGCGGGGGGAGGTAGTCCCCCCTCTTTATTACTCCTTAATTTTCCTGGGGTTAGAATTTCGCTTAAATTGCTTTTTCAATGTCGCCAGACGCTGGTAAAGCGCCTCAGTCGTGCGATTCAGTATTGCCGCGGCCTTTTTTATATCCTAATCGCAGGCGAAAAAGACGCCTAACCAGTGCATGGCCGTCGAATCCGGCATGCCCAAACGGTAAAATATCCGCATAGACAATATTATTATCCGTGTCAATCATCTAGTTCGGTAACTTTTCCCATTTAGCATCGGTCTGCATCATAACGGTACATCACCAGCGTCGCCTCCGAAATGGAATTATTAGCATTTATCATCATCCGTATATTTAATGCAAAGCCTGGCAGGTTTTATAAGCGTCGCGCTGTTTAATAAGATAATAGTAGAGGCGGAAACCACGAATAATCGGGACCTTCAGCCGTATGGGGTAGGATATCCCGGAATGGGGCATTTCGGGGTTTTCCCTGAAGGGACACCCGACGGTACGCCCCACGTGCGGCGCTGACAGCCGAGGGGCTAATTAGAAGTCTCCGTAGGAGTGTTTTTATCGTAGATGCTGGGCGTTACTTCATTTCGTGGGCGGGTGGCTGTTCCACTTCGCCTTGTTCCGGAGACGCCTCATTATTAGAATTGCCGGTAGGGAATCCCGCTCCGCTTTGCTCCGGGAACGCACCATCTTTAAGATTGTCGGTAGGTGCGGGCTCATACGTCTGGTCTATCCTGGGAACAAGGGCACGAACTATTTTATCTATGGCGAACCTTAATTGCCTGCCGGCGGCGGATTGGTCTATCTTTACCGCGCCTTTGGTATCAATATAATACCTATTCATCCCAAAGCGGAAACTGCTTGCCTTTTCCTCGCGCCGTATTTCGCCCGTTCCGGCGAAAAGGATTTCCGCTGTATCAGTCCGGATTATCCGCGCGTCCACCGCCATGAATATGGAGAGGATATAGGTTTTCTTACCGACTTCCAAAGCAGGCATCTTATTTATCGAAGGGAGCCCGACAGCAGTCCCGGACTGCGTTTCCTTTATCTCAAAATCCGTGATGGCGCCGGTGAGTATCAGGTCCACTCCCAAAATTTTTCCCGCCTTAACCGCGGTTTCCGTGTCAACAATGCCTTCCATCTTCTGCTCGACAAGGAGCGCGTCCAGCCGCTCGCGTTCGACCACTACGAAACGCCCGGTATTCACCAGAAGCGTCGTGGCAATATCCACCGAGATTGAACCGAGGTCGGAATTGGTATGAGTCTGGTTGGTTTTATCCTTGAAAGGGATTACGGCAATGCGCTTTTTGACAAATCCTTCCGGAGGCGGTGAGTACGTGCCCACCAGTGTTTTATCCTCCCTGAATTCGCTTGACACCTCGGTCGTAGCGCAACCGGAAACAATAACAAACGCAATAAGGGAAACAATGATTATGTATTTCATAGGATTATCCACCACCCAGGATTATTTTCACGGCGCGGGATAAGTTTTGCCAGAATTATCTGGAGAATTCCTTATCCACCTGAGGGATTATTTCCTTAAGCATATCATCCAGGGCCATACGCATCTGCTTGCCCGCAACAGATTGTTCCAGCCGGACATAGCCGCCCGGAGCTATGCCTAAAATACCGGTGGATGTCACGTCTTCGTTACGACTGATTTCACCCGAGCCGGCGGCAACGATTTCCCCGCTGGTCGCATCGATAATGCGGCCGTCCACAGCGAGTTCAATATGGAGTTTTTGCATCTTGACTCCGCCGACAAGGAAAAACGTCCCGCTTTTGGTTTCCTTGACTTCCCAGTTGGTTACGGAGCCGAGGAAAATATACTGTGCGCCCAGCATTTTACCCAATCTCACGGCGGTTTCACCATCAATCAAGCCTTTGTCCGCCAGCCCCTGTTCCGCGATAAGGGCATCAATACGCTCCCGCTCGATTATCCTGAACCTGCCCGTATTAAACGCGAGTGTCGTCAGCTGGTCAACGGCAATATTGCCGACTTGCCCCTTTATGGGACTATTTACGGTTTTATCCTTGAATTCGATTATGGCGACACGCTTAGGCTGGAAATTCGCGGGTGGCGGCGCGAATTTCGTGATGGGGGTTTCATCGGATGAATACGAGGAAGACACCCCTGTCGTCCCGCACCCAACCATCGTTATCAAGGCTCCCGCCAACAACAGCATGAGGCTTAGCTTTTTCATAATTTTCCCCCTTTCTTGTCCCCCGATTAACATCGGTGAGATTTACATTATATGTATATTATATCTCGAAATCAAAAAGCTTGGCAAACTGGTCTTTCAAGCCGGTTAATTCCTCGTCCGTAATAGCCATCTCAGGAACTTCATAAATTTTCCCGTCCGGAATCCGTTCGAAAACCAGATACGGCTGATTATCCCCGCCCGCCAGTGAGGCAGGCTTAACGATATTTTCCTTTATTTTCAGTATCTTTCTCCTCAAGAGCACGAGCGAAAAGAGATAAATAATCTTCGGGCGCAGCGCCTCATCAACCTCAACAGGCTTATCCTGGACGGGAGCAATGAGGTTTTCAAAGAATTCCACCAGTATTTCGCGCGGGGTTTTAGGCTGTATTTTCTTCGTTACCTGTGTGCGCCAGAAAGAGAAAACGCCCTGGGATTTGCTTTCCCAGCAGGCGCCGCAGTAATCATTGCGCAAGAACTGTTCCGCCGATTTCTTTGTTTCATCAAGCAACAAAGCCGAAAAAAGGTATTCCCCTTCCGCCACCGGCTTAGTGCAGGAAGAACATATTTTCTTTCCTTTTCCGAATTCCCAATCCGCCATATTTCAACGCCTTCTTTAGCAAGCAAATTAAGTCCCGTTCCTTCCGTCGGGGGTACCCCCTATTATATCGAATACCCGCAGGGGACAGCTAATACAGCTGATTTAAAACAATTATTAGTCTTTTACCTTCTGCTTAATCCGCCCTCTACGAGGAATCCCTATTTATCGGGTGTCCCCGAATCCCGCCCCGTTCCACGGGACCCCGATTATTGGGAGTCCCCGAAGGGGGCAAAGCGGGAGGAGCGGGGCTAAATCAGCTTACAGGATATTTATTATTATTCCAGATATTTATCCTTGTTTTCCGCCCACCATCTTTTCCACACTTCCGGCCGGCCACCCAGGCGCTTGCCGGTAATCTGGTTAAGAGAAACAAGCGCCGCGTCGATAAGTTCCGGCTTATCGGTGCGGTCAAGAAGGCTTATAAGCGTGGGCAAGCAAGCCAGGTCCCTGATAAGCCCCAGCGCCTTGATGCTGTTCTGCTTGACGAAATCATCCGGGTCGTTCAATCCTTTTATGACATAATCATAAGATCTGTCATCCACGAATTTACCGAGCGACAGGGCGGCTTCTGCCCTGACCTGCCAGCGCGCATCTTTCAGCATCATTTCCCCAAGCTTATCAATCCAGTAATCCATGCCTGATTCACCCAGGGAATCTATCATCGTCAGTGAAACGGTCAGCGAAGAGTCGGGGGAATTTATTATATCCATCACCGCGCCTTCGGCAATACCGCCCATTTCCGCAATTGATAAAGTAAGTTGGCGGATAATATCCGCATTCTTGATTGATTTAAGGACCATCAGAGCCGGCTTTAAAACAGCTTTTCCCGATGAGCTGATTTGCTCTCTTGCCCACGTATGTATAACCATATCCGTGGCTAAAAATTTATATGTCAAAAGCTGGACCATGGCGATCAGGGCTTCGGGTCCCAGCTGGACCAGCGCCTGGCGCGCCTTGTTCCATTCGGAAAGCGAGGGTATTTCAAACCGCTCAAGTGCCTTGATTGTTTTCCCTTCCCTGACCAAAGCATCACGCGCCGCATCGGCAATACGCTTATCGGAATTCGTTAAATCAGACATTAAATGGGCCAGGTGCACAGGCATGGTCAGCTGTTTCAATCCTTCCTGGGCCTTTTTCCTTTCTTCCGAAGATTCGCTGCCGAGCAATATGAATAAATCAGCGGCATATTTCGCCCGTTTTGCATCGGAAAGGATAAACGGCGTGGTGAGAATCGCTTCAGGCGGCGTTTCCGAGGCAACCGGTTTTTCAGGCGGAGCCGAACATCCGCCCAAAACCAGCACCAAACAAACTAACGCCAAAGAAATATGCATCCTCATAAATAATCTTTTAACTCGTTAAGAAGCGTATTCTGCCGGTTGATTAATTCTTTTACTTCTTTTTCCGTTTTTGCGATTACGGCCTTATCCTTGATAGAAACGAAATTGGCATTTACGTTCATCAGGCAGCCGTTGAATGCGGACTGGCTCAATAATATCGCTACGCCGAAATCGCTTTTTACATTCAGGTTAAACTTAAGGCAATCCCCTATTCCTTTAAGGCATTCAAGGTTTTCAAGGACGGCCCGCATCCCTTTTAAAGGAACATCCATTGCACCAATTAGTGCAGATTGTATTTTTTTACTGCGCAATGTTTTCTCTTTTTCCATTTCCTTAGGGTTTTTATAAGCATTCATCACGCTTTCATAAGCTAGGCAGTCTTTTTCCGAAAGACTTAAAAGCTCCCGGCTTTTCTTACGGAAAAACCCGCTGGCTTTTTTAAGAAGCTTTGCCTGCTCTGCAGGGGATTTTTTGATAATGATATCGCAAACCATTTTACCCAATGCCGAAGCCATCGCCCCGGCAAATGCGGAAGCATTACCCCCGCCCGGCACGGCATTTGACGAGCCCAATAAATCCAGGTATTTCTGTAACGGCATTGGGGGATATTTCATTTTAATTCGACCGGTTTAGGCAGATCCTGAAGGGAATTAAGACCGAGCAATTCCAGAAACTTGGGGGCGGTGCCGTAAAGAATCGGATGGCCCAATTCCTCGGAACGGCCGGCCATTTTAACCAGCCCTTTTTCCATAAGCGCCCTGACAATGGCGCTGGAATCCACACCGCGAATAGATTCTATCTCAGCCCGGATAACCGGCTGTTTATAGGCGATGATGGATAAAACCTCCATGGCGGCATTGGAAAGCTTGGTTTCCTCGCGCTGGATATTAAGTTTGGCAAGCCACTCTCGGTAATCCGGCTTGGTGCGCATCTGGAATCCGCCGGCAATTTCCTGGATAAAAAACGCCCTGTTCTGCGCCTCGTATTCCTTATTAAGTTCGCTTATCGCCTCCTTAACCGCGGGAAGCGCTACATCGCCGATGACATTTTTAATCTTGTTGGCGGGCAGGGATTCTTCAGTGGCAAAGAGCAAGGCTTCTACGATTTTCTTGACTTCAAAAAGTTCCATAAGACGTTATAAAACTAAAATCGCCCTGTTTTGTCAAATGAATAATAATTTTATTTGGGCTTTCCGGGCAAGGGCGTCTAAATTACGGACAGGGAATCCCCCGAAAGGGTTCGCGGGGTATTTATTATTCGGGCGGCTCGTATTAGCTAAACGGCCGGATTAATATCTTTTTCCGAAATCTTTTCTCGGACCGCCGCCGCCTTCTCTGGGCGGGCGGGCTTCATCAATTCTCATCTGGCGTCCTTTGAATTCCTGCCCGTCAAGAGCGGCTTTCGCGGCTTCGGCTTCTGCCGGAGAACCCATCTCAACAAAACCGAATCCCTTGCCCTGTATGATATTGACGCTGTTGACTGTTCCATGCGCCGTAAAAAGGCCCTTTAGTTCTTCGTTAGTCACCTCGTAGCTGAGGTTTCCTACATATAATTTATTCCCTTGCATGAGAAAACTCCTTCTTATTAACAACTTATTCGGGAAACAACTTAAACAGGACCGGTTAAATTACCCGCCTCCTTTCGCTTTAACCGGGTTATGTTCAATTCCCTTTTCTTTTTAGGAGTATAACAAAGAGGATTCCCTGTGTCAAGAAGATTTTCCAGGAACAGCCAAATTAATTTGTAATCGGGAAGCGCCCGGAATTCTTAATTATTTTGACATGGCGCAGGGCGAATCGTAAAATTCCCCGATATTATGGCTGCCCATCCAAAGAAACAAAATGCCATCCTGCTCATCGGACCAACCGGTTCCGGCAAAACACCGCTAGGGAATTTCATGGAAAAGAAAAGCTGGCAAGGCCGGCGATGCCGCCACTTCGATTTCGGAGAAAACCTGCGCCGTATCGCCGTCGGCAGATCATCTTCCATGTTCAACAGGAAAGAAACTGCTTTTATCCGCGATATACTCTCTTCGGGCGCGCTTTTAAAGGATAAAGATTTTCTCGTTGCCGCCAAGACATTGAAATATTTCATAAAAAAGAAACGCGTCAAACCGGATGATTTCATTATCCTGAACGGGCTGCCCCGCCATACCGGGCAAGCAAAAGTAATGGCAAAAACGGTTGATATCAAAATGCTGATTAGCCTTGTTTCATCGCCGGAAACTATCCTTAAAAGAATAAAAACCAATGCCGGCGGAGACAGGAAAGGGAGAACGGATGATAATATAGAATCTGTAGCTAAAAAACTGGAGCTATTCAGGAAGCACACAGTCTCATTAATTGAATATTACCGTAAACTGGGCGTAAAAATCGCTTCGGTTACCGTATCCGCACGCACCAAACCTAAAAACATACTGAACACCCTGGAACAGGAACAAAACCGGCTATAAAATAATAATTAAGAAAAAATAATTATTTGCAAAACTTTTGCCTGTTTTAGGTGTATTATATATAAGAGAGAATTATATACCAATATAACCCCATCTTCAAATAAGGAGGAGACGTTTATGAATAAAAACATGCTGTTAGGGAAAAAGTGCTGGATAGCCCTGATTGCGGTTACTTTGTTTGCACTAGTTTTAACTGAAGCCAATCTGTTTGCGGAAAATAAAGACCCGGCGGCCGGGAACAACGGGAACGTACCTCCTCTCCCACCGCGCGAGGAGAAGAAACAAAACCAGCAAAACAAGCAAAACCCACCGGTTAAAACAGATATGAAAGAAGTGGATGTTAAATGGCGCACGGATAAGCTTAAAGAAGCGTTTGAACTGGCGCGCAAGGAAAACAAATTCCTGTTCATTTATTTTATATTTTCGGAATTGGACAAATGCCCTCCTATTTATGACGGGAAAATATCTGCCTATTCAAGGGACAAAGCCGTGTTTATCAAAATCCATGTTGAAACGGTAAAAGGCGAAATCAAAAATAAAAATATAGCCGAATTCTTTGAAAGGTATCAACTGGAAAAAGAAGGCGTTGCCGTGGTGCTGGACCAGCATCGTAATTTTATTGCAAAGCTGCCAGTCCCTGCCGCCAATAGCAAACTGCTTGCTTTGCTGGAAAAATCGGAACAAGCAATCGAGGAAACAGGAAAAAACCTCAAAAAACAGTGGGAAAAAGCAGTTAAGCTCAAGAAAGGCGACAATAAAAAAGAACTGATCAGAGAACTAAACAAAATCATCCAAACCAATCAGCATGGATACGAGGAGTTCGCCAATGCAAAAAAAGAGCTTGAAACGCTGAATGAACCGTTTAAAACACGGCTAAAAGAAATAATCAAGCAATATATTGTAAACGGAAAAGACAAAGAAGATACCATAAAAGAAACTATTGAACAGATGGAAATGCTGATTAAAGACTGCAAGGAACTGCCTGCGGAAGCCGATATACAAAACGCAATCGCCAAAATAAAAAAAGGAGAAGCCTTCCCCGATGAAGAAAAAGAAGCAGAAGAAAGCAAAGTAAAAGCGGAAGAAAAAGAAGCTCCTCCTGAAATTAATATTGACGATTTATTGGAAGAACCTGCCGCGGACGACATGTAACGCGTTAAAAGAAAAGACGGTTTATCTTTCCGGAGTGATAAAAGCACCTAGTTGCTTATAACAGCTGCCCCTAAAGCGTCTTCGTACTCTTTCAAAAACCTTTGCGGAGAGATTCCGCTTTCAATCACCGACCACGGCAGTATTTCATCGGGCTTCCTAGGGCGGCGGGCATAATCATCCATCGAAAAACCGTTTTTATTAAACGCCTCCTCCCACAAGGCAAAGTTAAAAGCTTCATCCCAGGAATCAAACCGGCATCCTGACTTCCATACATCCAGGATGACTTTTCCCAGTTTCCTGTCTCCGCGCGCCATGGCGCCTTCTAAAACGTTGCGCGACCCGTCGTGGAATTTTAATTTTATCTTATTGGAACGGACGAGGGTTTTTATCAATTGCTGTTTGGCTTGTATTGCCTCTATCGAATCCATCGCCACCCACTGAAAAGCCGTATGCGGCTTGGGAGTAAAAGGCGATATTGTTACATTTATATTGCCTGCCCAGCCAGTGGCTTCTTTTCCCATCAGGGATGATTTATTAATCATTTCAGATAGCATCTTGATATCTTCCTCTGTTTCGCCTGGTAACCCAATCATAAAATACAGCTTTATCAGATTCCAGCCGTTTTTATATGCCGACTTGATGGCTTCAAATAAATCTTCATCCCCTATCGGCTTATCGATAGTCCGGCGCAAACGTGTAGAACCGGCTTCCGGCGCCATGGTAAAACCTTCCTTGCGCACCGCGGACATTATTGCAGGCAGATTCCTTAATTGTTCATCTATATGTAAGGAAGGCAAAGAAATGCTTACCTTCCGTGCCCTGAAACGGGCGTTCAGGCGGGTCAAAAGCTCGGGTAGCCAGGGATAATCACCGCTTGATAAGGAAAGAAGAGAGATTTCATCATAACCCGTGCTTTTGTATGTCTCCTCCGCCAGGTTTACCAGCGTCTCAACCGAACGATAACGCACGGGAGATTTTATCGTATTCGATATGCAAAACCTGCAGCTGTGCGGGCAACCCCTCATTATTTCCAGGTTGATTCTGTCATGCACGGCTTCGGCAAAGGGAATAACCGGGTTGGTCGGGTAAAAGGCATTGTCCAAATCTTCCAGCACCGCCTTCTTGATGGTCGGCGGAATATCATTATCTTTTGGTTTTATTGAAGCAACTGTCCCGTCCGCATTATATATAACATCATAAAGGCATGGTGCGTATAATGCCGGCACCCTTTTTACGAGCATCTTTATCATTTCATACCGGTTTTTCAGGTGTACCTTTTTCAGCAATAAAAATTCATCGCATAATTTTGGCAGGATATCCTCTCCATCCCCTATTACGAATATATCTATAAAATCAGACATGGGTTCGGGATTAAATACCGCCGGGCCGCCGGCGATGACAAGCGGGTCTTCAATACGGCGCTCGGCGCTTTTCAAGGGAATTCCGCCCAGATGAAGCATATTGAGCGTGTTGGTATAACACAATTCATGCTGCAGGGAAAACCCGATGATGTCAAATTCCTTGATCGGCGTATGAGTCTCCAGCGAATAAAGCGGGATATTATTCCCCTTCAACACCTTTTCCATATCCTTCCACGGGGTAAAAACACGCTCGGCAGCCATATCGGGATTCTTGTTGATTATCCCGTAAAGAATCTGGATACCCAGGTGCGACATGCCTATTTTATATGTATCAGGAAAAGCAAGCAATAATTTCAGCCTGACAGAAGAATGATCCTTCACAATGGAATTAACCTCACCGCCGATATATTGCGAAGGATGCTGTGCGTTCAGCAATAACGGTTCAATTTGTTTCCAGACGGATGACATATCCTTACTATAAATATATTACGTTGATTAGTCAACAATAAAAATTCAAGGCTGCTCGTGGAGAAAGTTATTTTCTTTTATTTTGCTTTTCATAGCGTTTTCTATTAAAATCACCCTGCTTATAAAATAAAGGATAATATCATGCAAATCCTGGTAATGTATTATTCAAGGAGCGGCAACACTAAAAAACTGTCTGAGGAAATCGCGCGCGGCGTAAAAGAAGTCGACGGCGTTTCCTGCCTGGTTAAATCCGTTTCGGAAGTGACCAAGGAAGATTTTCTGGAGTCGGATGGAATCATTGCCGGCTCTCCGGTATATTTCGGGACGATGGCTGCCGAGATGAAAGCGGTGTTCGATAAATTCGTCTCCGTAAGGAGAAAGATGGAGAATAAAATCGGCGCGGCATTCGCCACAGCGGGAGATTCGACAGGCGGAAAAGAAACAACCCTTATGTCCATCTTCCAGGCAATGTTGATATACGGGATGATTATCGCGGGTGACCCTCTGGATGCCACGGGCCATTATGGGGTGGCTTGTACCGGCGCACCGGATACCAGGACTTCGGAAAATGCCGCCAAACTCGGTAAACGTGTCGCCCTGCTCGTAAAAAAGATAAAATCTTAGAAATGGAGTAAACCATGAAAAAGATATTTTTCCTCCTGCTGTCAATCGCGGCTTTATTCGCCTATCTAGGATGCAACTCTACCGATGCGGGAACCGAAAATCCTGCCCAAAAAGAAGAATCCAAAGACAAGGAAAAACCGTTTGCCGAAGTTATCAAGGACTATACCCCCATTACAGGCTGTTTCAATATCTATTACAAAGCAGATGAAGGCAAGGCGTTCCTGGAAATAAAACCGGAACAATTTGATAATATTTACCTGTGTTCCATCGTCCGCGAATCCGGCGACGGCGGATTCTTCGATTCCGCCTCCATGGAAGACAGTTTCCCGTTTATCTTCAGGAAAGTAAATAAAACCATCCAATTCATCCATAAGAACGTTTATTACACGGCGGATAAATCGTCGCCGTTTTATAAAGCCATCGAGCGCGGGGTAAGCGATTCCTTGATGGGCTCGGCTAAAATAGAATCCGCGCCCCACCCGGAAACAAAAGGAATCCTAATCGACCTGGGCAATCTTTTCCTGCAGGATTTCCCCCTTGTCTCATTTATTTTAAGCGAGTATGCCAAGCAAGATTATTCGTTCGACCGCGAGAACAGTTATTTCGCATCGCTTAAATCATTCTCGCGGAACACGGAAATCTCCGTTATCATGACCTTCCGGAGCGGACGGCCCAAATGGGAAAATTCGGCTCTACCCGATGCGCGCGGTATGACCCTGCGTTACCATTACAGCCTGAGCGCACTGCCGGAAACCGGTTATACACCGCGCCTGGCAGATGACCGGATCGGGCATTTCATCACGATGTTCCAGGATTACACCACGGTCCTTAAAGATACACCTTATATCCGCTACGTTGAAAGATGGCGACTGGAAAAAGCCGCTCCCGACGCCGAGCTTTCTTCGCCCAAACAGCCGATAGTTTTCTGGATGGAAAAAACTATCCCTACCGAATTCCGCGAAGCAGTCAAAAAGGGTATTTTGCTGTGGAATAATGCTTTCGAGAAAATCGGAATCAAGGATGCGATAGAAGTACGCCAGCAACCGGATGACGCGGACTGGGATCCGGCCGATATTCGTTATAATACTATCTGCTGGATACTTAAACCAAGAAACGGTTATGCCGTCGGTCCGAGTCAGGCTAATCCGCTTACCGGCGAAATTTACGCGGCCGATATCAGGATTAGCGCAGATATCGTGCGCTCCACTTTCCTACAAATGGAAGAACTCATTGAGCCGGTGCAAAATAAATCCAAGCATAACCGGCATCATCAATGCGATTATGGAAACGGGTTGAATTTCCAGGCGGCTTTCGGATTAGCACTCCTTAATTCACGTGGCTCTGTCTCGCCGGATGACCCTGAAATAAAAAAATTCATAAATGATTATATTACGGACCTGGTAGTCCACGAAGTCGGCCATACTCTCGGTTTAAGGCACAATTTCAAGGCAAGTTCAATAAGAAAAATCAAAGAACTACATGACGCCTGTATTACCGAAAAATACGGCTACAGCGGCTCTGTAATGGATTACATGCCGATAAATATCGCCCCCAAAGGAATTAACCAGGGTGCTTACTGGCAAACCGAATTAGGTTATTATGATTACTGGGCAATTGAATACGCCTACAAACCACTTGATGCCAAAACTCTGGATGAGGAAAAAAAAGAACTGGATAAAATCGCCTCGCGCCTGGGGGAAAACGACCTGTCTTACGGCACGGATGAAGACTCCTTCGGATTCAGCCCGGAAGGCGTTGACCCGCTGTGCAACCAGTGGGATTTAAGCGACGACCCGATTACCTTTTTCCGGCTCAGGATAGAACTGGTCAAAGAATTATGGAAGAATATCGCCGAAGGTAAATTCGCCGAGCCGGGCATGCGTTATACGAAAATGAGGAACGCCTTTGCCGCCGGCTTCGGCGCTTATTCCGTTGCCGGATTATGCGCCTCCAAGTTTATCGGGGGGCTTTATTTCCGGCGCGACCATGCAGGCGACCCGGATAACCGCCTGCCTTTTGAACCGGTCTCCGCAGAAGAACAAAGAGCCGCCATCGCCTTCCTGCGGGAATATATCTTCGCCCCGGACGCTTTTTCCTTCCCGGCCGAATTATTAAACAAACTCTCGCCGGAAAGGTTTCCCCAGTTTGAACATTCCAACCAAAAAATCGATTTTCCCATACATGCCTCCGTCCTGAATGTCCAGAAACCGGTGCTCGAACGGATTTACCACCCCATGGTCTTGCAACGGATAATCGATACCCAGTTGAAATATAAGGAAAACCAGGATGTATTTACACTGGCTGAATTATTTGCCAGGATGAGGGACGCCATCTGGTCTGAATTGCTGGTAAAATCCAACCTGCCTGCCGAAGCCTCGGCACAGGCAGGTATCAATTCATTCCGCCGCGCCCTGCAAAAAGAACACCTTGAAAAACTAATACAGCTGGCCGTCAAGCCTCCTGAAAGTATCCCCTCTGATGCCACGGCGCTTGCCCGCGCCGACCTGGTGGCGCTGGATTCGGAAATGGCCAAGCTCCTAAATGACACAATAGATATTACCACCAAGGCGCACTTGGAAGAATGCCGTGCGCTCATCGCCGGCGCTTTGAAAGCCGGCTACCAGAGATAAAAATGGATTACCGCAAAACGCAGGGGATCGTTATCAGGGTCATGGACTACCGCGAAAGCAGCCAGATTGTCACCATCTACACGCGCGATTACGGCAAAGTAACCCTCATGGCGCGCGGTAGCAGGAGGCAAAGGAAGGATATGGACGGACCTTTTGACCTTTTGACGTACTGCGAGGTGGTTTATATCTCCAACCCGCTTAAACAGATGAATATCTTGACCGGCAGCAAAATTTATGATAATTTCAGTGCTTTGCGTAATACTTACGGGAAGCACCTGTATGGCTGGATGGTGGCGGAAATGCTGAATGAAATTACCCCGCCGGAAGATTCCAATCGGTCTTTATTCAGCCTGGCCAAGGCTACTCTTAGGAATATGTGCAAAACCCCGCTCCCCGAAAGCGTTCGGGGCGGTGAACCGTCCGGGGTAAAAGGCGATGACGAAACACTGAAACTCTTGTTCTTTAATTTTCAGGTTCATGCCCTGAAACACCTGGGATACCTTTCGGCAAAAAACCTGAAAACAACTTCGTTTCCCCGGGGAATAATTTCCCGGAATGATTCCCGTGGCGTATTTGCGCTGGTCGAAAACCTGTTAAAGGCCAAAACCCCGCTGGGGCACCTGAAACTTTCCAGGGAAATGCTGACCAAGCTTTACGGGTTTCTGGATAAGTATATTTCGTGTATTACCGGGCGCCAATTGAAAGTAAGGATGTATGATGAAAACAAAGTTATACTTGGCACTGCTTTGTGCAATAACCGCGCTGGCAATATGTAACGGCTGTTCCGGGAGCAAAACGTTCCTGGTATCGGAATCCGAACCGCCCTCGCCGGCAATAGAAGCTGAGTATGTAAAAGCCGAGGCATTATTCAATAAAGGCGATAAATCATCGCTTAAAAAAGCCGCTTCCATACTGGAAGATAACCTCCCTATCGCGATTAATTATGACCAGAAGGAAAAAATCGCTTACCTTCAGGCGGAAACTTATTACCGTCTGGGATGGTTTGAAAACGCTCAAGACGCCTATAAGGAATATCTCATCCATTTCACCAAAACCACCCATTTTGACCATGTCCTTGGGCGCCGTTATGAAATCGCCTTTATGTTCATCACCGGTAAAGTAAAACAGAAGCTCTTTGGACTGCGCATCCTTTCCGCCCGGGCCAGAGGCCTTGAAATAGTCCGCGAATTATTAAAGCAATACCCTTACGCGCCGGTTTCCGAAGGCAATCAGCTGGATATGGCCGATTATCTTTACCAGCATAACGATTTGGACGAAGCGCAGACCGAATACGAAAGCTTCATGTCTGCTTTCCCCAAAAGCAAGTTCAAACACGTGGCTTTGTTTAGGTCTGGCGATATTTATCTCCGGCATTATAAAGGACCCCAATACCAGCCGACCGAACTGGAAAAGGCGGAAAAATGTTTCCGGCAATATATGGAAAACTACCCCAAAGAAGAACTCGCCGTCGAGGCCACAAAAAAGCTTGCCTTGATAGATAATCTTAAAGCCGAACGTGAATTCCTCGTCGCCAAATTTTACCTTAAAACCAATCAACCCGACTCGGCGAAAATATACATGGAAGCCATTGTCAGGAATTACCCGGAGACCAAATGGGCGGCCGAAGCTAAAAAGATGTTACCGACAATTAAGTAATCCCCGTTAGAAATACCGGTAATTAAATATGACTGATAACCTTAAAATCAAAACAGCCTTCATAAACCACGGGAAATTTAATCACAAGCCAACTTTTCCTGACGGGGTAACCATGATTAATCTTGCTAAAATAATGACCCTCAGCGCGATTGTTTCTTTTGTCATTGCCGCCGGCTGCGGTTACACGCCGGTTTATTATTCCAAAGGCGTTAAAAATATTGCCGTCCCTATCTTTGACAACCAGACTTTATGGCGCGGGTATGAATTCGAACTGACCAACCTGGTCCAGAACGAAATAATCTCCAAGATGCCCAATTACCGGATAGTCTCCAAAAATAATGACGCGGATATCGTAATTTACGGTACCATCACAAGCCTTTCCAAACCGGTAGTGACGGAAGGCGAGTTGGACCGGACAATCCAGTCCCAATTGGCCATGACTGTAAATATCGTGGTCAGAAACCGGCGTGATTCCAAGGTGCTTTTCCAGGGGAACCGGACCGAAACCGAACCTTTCACCGGGCAAAGGTCGGAAAATGAGGATTCCGCCAAGCGCGCCGTTTATGAAAAACTTGCCCGCTGGGTAACCAACGTGCTGGGAAACCAGGAAGCCCTTAAATAATTTTATAAAGAGGAGTCGAGATGAGCAACGAGCCTAAAAAACCGAAACAAAACCGGATACCGGATGACCCGCCGCGTTCAAGGGGATTTTTATTCTTTATTCTCTTCTTTGGATTGCTTGGATTAATGGTTTACCTTGGTTATAATTTAGTCGGTCCTCAGCCGAAAAAAATCACCTTTCAAGAGCTTTATGAACAGGCAAATAATGGTTGGATAAAAAACATCGTCATAACAGGCTCGGACAAGGTCAAGGAAGCAGGGGGTGAATACAAGGATGGTTTTCCCAAAGGAGAGGATTTCAAGAAATTCAGCACCTATCCGTTCATGGAGATGGAACTCGACAAGGAAATACTCCAGAAACTTTACATCGCGGTCGGCAAGGATAACATCCGTTTTGACCCGGGCAATTCTTTCTGGGAACAGATATTGCTTATCATGATTCCCTGGGTACTGATAATCGGCGTAATCTGGTATCTCTTTTTCCGGCAGATAAGGTCGGCCGACGGCGGCGGCCCTCCGGGTGTATTTTCCTTCGGAAAAAGCCGCGCCCGTTTTGCCTCGCGCGAACAGCGCAAAGTCACCTTTGCCGATGTCGCCGGAATCGAGGATGCCCGTGAAGAAGTCGGTGAAATAATAGAATTCCTTAAAAACCCCAAGAAATTCCAGAAGATAGGCGCCAGAATCCCCCGCGGCGTCCTTCTGGTCGGCCCTCCGGGAACCGGGAAAACGCTCCTGGCAAAAGCCATCGCCGGGGAGGCTAACGTCCCCTTCCTCTCCATGTCCGGCTCGGATTTCGTGGAGATGTTCGTCGGCGTGGGCGCCTCGCGCGTGCGCGATTTATTCAAGCAGGCGAAAAGCAATTCGCCCTGCATCGTCTTCCTTGACGAAATTGATGCCGTCGGCCGCCACCGCGGCAGCGGCTTGGGCGGCGGGCATGATGAGCGCGAACAAACACTTAACGCCATACTCGTTGAAATGGACGGATTCGATACGGATACCAGCATCATTATCATGGCGGCAACCAACCGGCCGGATGTCCTTGACCCGGCGCTTTTGAGACCGGGCAGATTCGACCGCCAAATCGTGCTTGATATGCCGGATGTCAAAGGGCGCGAGGCAATCCTAAAAGTCCACGCGCGCAAAATAAAGCTTGACCCTTCGGTTGACCTTTCTCTTCTGGCAAAAACTACACCCATGTTTTCCGGAGCTGACCTGGAAGCGACCATAAATGAAGCGGCTCTGATGGCGGTTATGAAGAAAAGGGAAACCGCCTTGATGGAAGACCTCGAAGAAGCCCGCGATAAAGTCCGCTGGGGCCGCCAGAAACGCAGCCGCCAGATGGCCGAGGAAGACAAAAAAATCACCGCCTACCACGAAAGCGGGCACGCGGTTGTTTCTTATGTCCTGCCGGAAGTGGAAAATGTCCATAAGGTCACCATCATCCCGCGCGGGATTTCACTGGGTTCGACCATGCTCCTGCCGGAAAAAGACCGTTACCACATGCATAAAAAATATGTCCTGGGAAACATCACCACCCTCTTCGGCGGCAGGGTGGCCGAAGAAACTTTCTGCACGGATATCTCGACCGGTGCCCGTTCGGATATAAAACAAGCCACCGATATGGCGCGGTCTATGGTCACCGAATGGGGAATGAGCGAAAAGCTTGGCCCCATAAGCTATACGGACAGCGAAGAACACCTATTCCTGGGAAGGGAAATCACCCGCTCCAAACCCCACAGCGAAATGACCGCCCAGACAATCGATGATGAAGTAAAATCAATCATCACTTCCTGTTATAACCGCGCCAGGGAAATAATAAACGCAAATAAAGAGGTCTGCGCCAAAATGGCCCAGGCATTATTGAAATACGAGGTTCTGAATACCGAGGACGTGGAAAAGATATTCAAAGGCGCTGATATCAATACGCTCCATGATAACGGGACCGCGCCGGCACCGGCAAAGGCAGAACCGGCCGCTCCAAATGCGCCTGAAATTAAACCAACATAAAGGAATTATTTATGAAAAAGGCATCAGGGTTGGGTTTATTATGCGTCATCCTTTTTACTCTGCCCGCAATCTCGCAAAACACCCCTAAAATCGAAATCTGCGATATGGATAATAACACCATCGCGGCAGACGGCATCTCTATTGATGCCGAAGGCAAATGCCACCTCACCTTAGCCGCGGGCGAACAGATAATCCCTTGCGACTCCGTCTTGGAAATAGTCTTTTCCCAATCCGCGCCCAGGAAATCCGCCGGCTGGGAATTCACACTCACCAATGGAGACACCGTCTGCGGGATAATCAAGGAAGCCTTAAAAGACGGCATCAAGGTGGAATCAGCTCTGCTCGGCGATGTCAACCTGGGATTTGGCTCCTTAAAAGCCCTAAGGAATTTATCCGGTTCCGCCCAGCCTGCTACGGAAAAGCAGGCAGAAGACACCATCCAGTTCTTAAGCGGTGATAGCGACAAAGGCGTCGTCGCGGAAATCACCAAAGATAGCCTGAAGCTGAATTCATCCGTCTATAAAAAGGAAAAGACCTATGCGCTCGACCAGATAGCCCTGGTCACCATCTCCCAGCTTGCACCGCCGCCCGAAGAGCCCAAAGTGATTCTGGCGCTGATTTCCGGTATTGATAACAGCCGGCTGACCGGACAGATTAAAAAGCTGGAAGGCAAAACCGTTTCTTTCTCCGCACCGTATAAATTTAATTCCGCCGGCAATTCAAACGAGCTCGTTATCGCGCTGGATAAAATCTCGCGGATTTCATTCAGGAACCCGAACTGCGTTTACCTTTCGGATATATCGCCCTCATCGGTAAAGGAATACCCAACCTTATATGACCCGGACCACATCATCTTTCCCTGGAATTACCAGAAAGACCGTAACGTCATGAAGACTGGTCCCATCTCAGTGAAAGGCAAGAAATTTTATAAGGGTCTCGGCGTCCACGCCAATTGCGAACTCACTTATAAGCTGGATGGCAAATTCAGGAAATTCATCGCCACTGTCGGGCTGGATGACACCGCGGAAGGCAAAGGCACGGTCCAGTTTGTTGTTTACCTTGACGGCAAAAAGGCCTATGAAAGCAAAGTCATGAAAGGCGACAGCGCTCCGGAAACTATCAATCTCGATACCTCCGGCGCCAAGGAACTGAAACTGGTCCTGAATGACGGGGGCGATTTGCATATCCTCGACCGCGCCGCCTGGGCAGGCGCCAGACTGCTGAAATGAACACAGAGTGTTCACTAAAGAACGAAAAAACTGAAGGACTAAAGAACAAATCGGTTTTTCGGTTTCTCCGTTCTTCCGTTCTTCGACTTTTCCATTCTTCAGTTATTCAGTTCATTCGTTCTTACGTTTTTCAGTCTTCTCTCGACCTCGTCTACCCGCCGTATTGCCTTCGATGCCATAACGCCATCAAGCCCCTGACGCATAGCGCACAACGCGAATTTAATCTTTATCTCTGCCCTGAATGCCTCGGACAAATCACGCCCATTAATGAAAGTAATGTGTGCCTCAAATGCGGGATGTCTCTGGGACCGCACAGCGGGAAAAGGGACAACTGTCCTTCCTGCAATACCATGCATTTCCTCTTTAGCGGAACGTCTGCCTACGGAGAATATAAAGACGCCCTCAAAGATATTATCCTCCTTTACAAATACGGGAAGCAGAAGTTGCTGGCGGAGACTCTGGCAAAGTGTCTGGCTGAACGGCTGGAAAAGGAAAAAGAGATTTTGGGGAAGATTGATATTATCGTGCCGGTGCCCCTGACCAAGGCAAAGGAAAAGCAAAGGGGCTTTAACCAGTGCGAATTGATTGCGGGATATTTGGGGAGGCATTTCGGTAAACCCGTTTCGAAAGGGAGTTTGGTAAGGATAAAAGAAACCCCGGCGCAGGCAAGCCTGTCGAGGGCACAACGGATTGAGAACCTGAAAGACGCCTTTAAGGCCATGGGGGCGGAAGAATTCAAGGGTAAAAATATATTATTGGTGGATGACGTCATGACCACCGGCGCGACCGCGGGCGAGGTCAGCCGCGTCCTAAAACATTCCAATGCCAAAAGCATTTACGTCGCGGTGCTGGCGAGGTAAACCGCAATCCTTATTCCTCATGCCAGAGTAAAGCGATTCAGCTTTAGCCCCTTATTTATTAATATCAAACATATCTCTTATCCGAAGTATTTATTGCGGAAAGAATCATATCAATCTGAACCAAATAAACTTTGGAACGGCTAGAAATTTCGCACCCTGCCGGATAGTCTAAGTTACCCCCCTCTACCCATCCCCCCTATCCCCCCTTCCCTACCCCAATTCGGGGGGAGTAGAAAAACTGGAATAGGGGGTGCGACGGAAAGTGAATTTAGTCAAAATCGAAATGTCAAGGGGAGTTTTAGAAAAGTGTGGCGCATAACACAGGAAAATCAAGCCTTAGCAGGCATGGGAAGTACCTCGGACGTTCCTGAAATCCATTTTTCTTTAATGGGGTATACCGGCTCGCACCATGGAGCATAGTAGTTATTAAGATGGGGTCGGGTAGCTTTTAGAATGGAGTCTGGTAGCTCTTACCTATACGTATTATAGCTTTTAGGATGGGGTCAAGTAGCTTTTACCTATATGTATTATAGCCTTTAGGATGGGGTCAGGTAGCCTTTACCTATACGTATTATAGCCTTTAGGATGGGGTCAAGTAGCTTTTACCTATATGTAGTATAGCTTTTAGAGTGGGGTCAGGTAGCTTTTATAATGGAGTCTGGTAGCCTTTAGGGAGGAGTATACCCACCCCCTCCGGCTGAAACCGCATTTAATTGAGATATAAATCGATATATTGCTTTTCAGGGGAATTGGGTATTGGCTGATTTCCGGAAAAGTGCCCCTTAGATATCAGGAAAATCACCTAATTCTGCGTAATATTAATCTGGAGTCCCCGAATCCCATAGGGATGAGTGGGAAGCCTTAGCAGGCGTGGGAAGCGTCCCCCTTGTCGATGTTTTACTCCCGTCTTAATTCCGGCCATTCGGGACAGCCCTCTAAAGAGGGCGTCCGGATTATAATATTATTTTTGTTCCTCTTCTTTTTTCGTTGGAATATCATTCATAGCCTGCATTGTTTTTAATAAAGGTGCTACCATTTCCGTGAATGATTCAGGGGGCTTGCTTAAGTCCACCCCTTTTATATCAAGTTCTTGAAATACCTTCTTGGCTTGGGGCCAGACTATTGCGATGGCTTCTTTTTCCCGCCTCCGAAACGCCCGGTAGGCGGCTTCGTCAGCATCACGGGAGAATCGCATATATGAATATGCCGATAGTGCCAGGGCGATAATGCTTGCCGCAAACGCGGAAATCGTCAATGCCTTCATCTTTTCCTCCTTTTTGATAATTTGGGACACGTCCTATTTTTTATGATTCCCTGCGCAGTAAGCCAAAACCAGCCCTTCAAGCGTTAAATCGGGCATGATTTCATCTATCCCCTTAAAAGCACCCTTGATAAGTGCGGCATCACCGCCCGTGGCGATAACATAAGGTTTCTTTCCCAACTCCACGGTAATTCTTTCCACCAGATATTTCGTCATGCCCATCCACCCCAAATAAATTCCTGAATTCATGGCTTCTTCGGTATTCTTCCCGATAGCCTTTTTCGCCCTCTTCGGCTTAATCAACGGGAGAAGCGCGCAATCATTGTGCAACGCGCGCGCCATAGTCGCCAGCCCCGCCGCTATCGCTCCTCCCAGGAACTCTCCCCTGGCGGAAACGACATCAAATGTCACGGCTGTCCCGAAATCTATTACCAATGTGAGCTTCTTTTTCTTCTGATACGCCGCAAAGGCGTTGAGTAATCTATCTAAACCAACTTTCCCCGGCTCTTTTACCCGAACCGGCATGGGCACCTTAAAATCCCTGCCTGCCTTCAGGAGTTTCAGGCCGAATGACTTCTTCACCCATTGCGCCAGATACTTTTCCGCCTTTGGGTTAGTGGAGACCATCAAAGCCCGGTCAATCTTCGCGCGGGACAAAGCTTTAAGATGCTTGTTGCGTGATATCTTACCGGCATCCTTGGTAGAAATAATTCCCCTGCCGACCATTTTATTGTCTTTAAATACCGCGATATGGCAGTTGGTGTTGCCGAGACTGATGGTTAAGACTGTTAGGCCGTTAGGACCGTTAGTTCTGTTAGGGTTGTTCATAATGTTAAGACTGTTAATACAGTTAATCAGTTAAGACCGTTTATACCGTTAGTCAGCTAAGATAATTAAGATTTTTCTGCTTTTTGGTATTTTCTTAGATATCTTAAAAATCCGTCTATTAATTGCCTGCCTTTAACACATTCATCATATATCTGGTTAAATTCTTTATCGGTTATATATTTCTGGTCTAAGGCAACGTATAAACAACTCTGGACTTCCGAAGCCGAACGCCTTGAATAAGTAAGGAAACGGATAAACTCCCTGTTTGACTGGCTGGCAAAACCTTCGGCGATATTGGTCATGATTGAAATTGCGGCGCCGGTAATCTGGTCGCGCAACCTGTAATCAGAAGAAAACCTATCTCTCTTGGCTATAGCATAAACATTTTTCACAACAAGCCTTGCCTGTTTCCAGCACTCTAAATCTTCAAAACTGGTTATTTTCATAGCGTTCGTTGTTACTGTTATTACTGTTAAGACCGTTAATTCAGTTAAAGCCGTTAAAACTGTTAACGGTTCAAACCGCCCCAACTGTCTCAACTGACTTAACGGAACCAACCGTCCCAACGGGCTCAACGGTCTAAACGGTCTAAACAAGAATATCTTTTTTCTTCAGCACAATGAGCGACGGAACGGAGAATAAAATAATATAGCCTATCGGAACAAGGGCGCTTTTTGCCACCATGGGCAGCCACTTTTCGAGATATAACGAGGAGTTTTTAATCTCTCCCGTTCCAAATCCGAGGAGCTGGTCAAGCACGGAAAACGCCCAGCTGTCTCCGCTATACGCCTTGGCGAGAGAGGAAAGCTGGTCCAGGTAAAAGACGTCGTAATAGGAAAAGAAATATGTGCCGGCATTATCGAATATGGAAATGATGAAGTAATCCATGATGAGATAAATCAGAATCGCCGCGGCAATCGCCACGCCTACGTTTTCTACCAGCGTGGAAATCAAAAGCCCCAGGAAGATGGTCGTGATAAAGGGCAGGATGACCAGCAAAAATGTGTATATCGTGTAGCGAACCATGAGCGCCAGCTCGCCCTGTTCAAACGGGACATCGCCATAGGTGGGGTTGGTCACCTTGCTGAATCCGTAAACGATATCAACCAAAACAAAGCTCAATAATTCTATTAAGAGGACTATCATCATCGCGACGATGATAAGGGCAAATGCCTTGGAGATAAAGAATTCACTGCGCCTGACCGGCCGGATAAGCATCATCCTGATGGTGCCGGTGGTCATCTCACTGGAGATAGAAAGGCTGGCGCATATCAGGATAAAAATCGTCGCCAGTCCGAACCCGTTCATGCAGGCACGCGTTAAGGGGCCGAAGCCTCCGTCCGGGCGTGACGCCTCGACGGGCTTGGCGGTCTCTTCCAGATTCTCTACTTCACCGCCGCCACTTGAGGTTTTGCCGGACGGCGCGTTCCAAGAGACTTCCCAGAAGATAGAGAAAACCACCACCAGTATGATTAAGAAAAGGGCAATGTAAAATATCCGCTGGCGCATCAGCTTGCCCAGTTCCACTCCGGTCAGGTCTATGATTCGTTTGAACATATATATATTTTTCCCCCTCCCTTAATGGGAGAGGCTAGCCTGCCTGCCGGCAGGCAGGGGGGAGGGTAAAAATCACCCCCACCTTTCCTCCCCCATCAAGGGGGAGGGATTATCCATAAACGCTCACATAAGTCCTATAAAATATTCCTCCAGGGTTTTGCCGGAGGATGTTATTTCCGAAACACGCACCCCATTAGTAACAAGAAGCCCATTAAGCTCGGCCATTTTTTCCTGAGGGCATTCCAGGTGTATTTCGTTTTTGATATCATTAAACGAAGCATTCTTGACCCAATCCATCTTTTCGGCCAATTCAAGCGCCTTGCCGGGAAGGTCTGCTTTAATCCGGATATTCGCGGCGCCTGCCTTGGCAACGAGCTCGGCTATGGCACCCTGAGCGACCATGGCGCCCTGCTTTATAATGCCGACACGGTTGCAGATAAGCTCGATTTCCGATAACAAGTGGCTGGAAATCATGAAGGTTATCTTAAACTCTTTATTCAACCGCTTGATGAGGTTCCTTATATCCACAATGCCCTGCGGGTCAAGCCCATTGGTCGGCTCATCCAGAATAACCATTAAAGGATTGCCGGATGGCGAATGCGGAGTGCGGAGTTGGACAAGAAGCGCCTGCGCGATGCCCAATCTCTGGCGCATACCCTGCGAATAGCCGCGGACATTGTCATTGGCGCGCTTTAAAAGCCCCACCCAATCGAGAACCGTTTCCAAATCGCTCCGCTTAAACTTCAGGCCGCCGATTTTAGAGAGCGTTTTCAGGTTATTATATCCGGAAAGGTAATTATAAAAAGCCGGGATTTCGACCAGCGCGCCGACGGTCTTTTTTATCTCCAGATGCGCTTTCTTGAGTTCCTTATCATAAAACCAAATCTTGCCGGCGGACGGCGCGATTAAAGAAAGGAGCATGCGGATGGTAGTGGTTTTCCCGGCGCCGTTTAAGCCGAGGAATCCATAGATATCACCCTGCCGCACCTCCAGGCTGAGGGAATTCACCGCCTGCAATGAACCGAAGCGCTTGGATAAGCTTTCTGTTTTTAGTATAATCTCTTGCATTCTTCAAACACCAAATCATTTCCGCCTATGTCTCGAGATAGATTCCCGCTACGCGGGAATGACAAAAAGGGCGGATAATATTTTCCATATATTATTTGCCGCCGCCGCGTTTCCTGAATCCATCCATGACAATACGGCAGACATCCTCGGTCGAATCCGGTCGGCCGATTCGGGCGGCGTTCCTGCCCATCTCTTTCAGGCGCGGTTTATTCTTACATATATACTTAACTTTCTGGAATACTTCTTCCGGGTCCCGGGCGAAATATCCGGCGCGGTGTTTGACGATATAATCGCGGTTGTATATTTCCTGGCCCGGATACGGGCGGAACATGATAACCGGAAGCCCGTAAGCGAGCGATTCGGAAACCGTAATGCCGCCGGCCTTGCCGATAACCACATCGCTCACCTTCATTATCTCGTTCACCTCTTTGATAAAACCGATTGGGACAATCTTTTTGTTTTCGCCCTTTAGTTTCTGCATCTTGGAAAGTATTTCCTTGTTGCCGCCCAGTAGGACAACCTGAACAGGAATCTCCACAAGTTTCCGGCAGATGGATTTAATATCGCTCCAGCTCTGGCCTCCACACATCAGGACCACCGTGAAGATACCATCCAGTTTATATTTCCTGCGGACGACCGCTTTATCAACGGGCTTGGCAAAGGCAAGCCTTAAAGGGATGCCGGTAACCTTTATCGCCTTATCATCAATCTTATATTCGGCCGTCAGGTATTTTTTCACTTCATCCGAAGGCACGCAATAGACATCCGTATTCGGATGGACCCACTGGGCGTGGACGCCGAAATCCGTGACAATCGTAGCGGTAAAAGGCTGGTGCTTAAGGACAAGGCTCGGTATGACCTTGGCGGGCGCCGGGTAGGCAAAGACCAGGATATCGGGCTTGGTCCTTTGGAGCCATTTCTCCGCCTTAGTGCCGCCGATTGTGCCCAGTTTCCCACCCAGCCTGCCGGCAAACATTTTATCGCTCGCGCTGAAGAAGAGTCCATAAACCCAGGGAAAGTGTTTGGTGCTTTCTTCGTAGAGCTTGCGCAAGACCTTATCGCGTTTCGGGGCGAAGCGTTTCATGTAATCTATGATTTTCACCTCAGCATGGTTTGGGTAATATTTACGGAATCCGTCCGCCAGCGCGCCGGAGACGGCATGGTGCCCGCCGCCGTATGACGCGGTGAAAATGACAATCTTTATTTTACGCATTTGGCTCTCAGTATATAATTCCAGCGCGGCTAATGCAACCAAAATATAAAAAAATATAGAAAAAATATCGCCTCTCCCTAACTTCTTATATTTTTAAATGTTACATAGAAAATATTTTTCACCTAATCTTTTTTTTCTCTTGACAACACTACAAATAGATATATAATACCCGCTTTACACAATATATAGTGGTCTTTGACATTTGATTTTGTGTGTTGCTGTCATGCTGTCCCGTCCCGTCTGACCGCCTACGGCGGGCTTTTCCGCCAAAGGCGGACCGGCCTCCGGCTGGGGCGAAAACCGCATTAATAAATTTGCACCATGATTTTACACTTGAGTTTCCCGCTTAACCGATTGATATAAAACACAGTGGGGGATGCATTCGAGGCGTGACGACATGTTCAGTAAGCACACAATATTGATAGTCGCAATTGAAAGGTAGTGCAATACTACCGGGAGGATTTTATGGCACGGGTGTTATATATTGAAAAGGAATCGGAGAGCGACCTTTCCAAAACGGCCGAAGGATGGCTCATTCCGAAGGTATCCGAAAACGCGGCGCGGGTGCTGGAACGCCGGTATTTAAGGAAAAACGAGGCGGCCGAATGCTGCGAGAACATAAGCGAGATGATTATGCGCGTGGCGCGCAACATCGCGCAAGCCGAGCTCACCTTTAACAAAGACGCCGACTCCGAGAAATGGGTCAGGGAATTCTACAACATGATGGCGCGGCTGGAATTCGTCCCCAATTCGCCCACCCTGATGAACGCCGGGCGCGAGCTCCAGCAGCTTTCCGCCTGTTTCGTCCTGCCTGTGGGCGATTCGATTGACAGCATCTTCGAAATAGTAAAGAATACCGCGCTTATACATAAAAGCGGCGGCGGGACCGGATTTTCTTTCACCCGCATCAGGCCCAAGAACGATATCGTTTCCACCTCGCACGGATTCTCCAGCGGGCCGATTTCTTTCATGAAGGTATTCAACGAAGCGACCGAGGCGATTAACCAGGGCGGATTCCGCCGCGGCGCCAATATGGCCATCCTTAATTACGACCACCCGGATGTCATGGATTTCATCACCGCCAAACAGGACGAGGCCCAGCTTAATAATTTCAACATCTCCGTGGGCATCTCGGAAAAGTTCATGGAGCTGGTGCAAAAAGACGAGGAATACGAACTCTTAAACCCGCGCACCAAGGAAACTGTCCGTAAGATAAAGGCGCGCAAGGTCTTTGATAAAATCGTGGAAAAGGCATGGGAATCCGGCGAGCCGGGAATCGTTTTCCTGGACCGCCTGAATAAAGATAATCCCACCCCGCATATCGGGATGATTGAAAGCACTAACCCTTGCGGAGAACAGCCGCTCCTGCCTTATGAGGCTTGTAACCTGGGTTCCATAAACCTGGGAAAAATGATTAACCATCAGGGAATAGATTTTGAGAAGCTGAAATCAGTCGTCCACAAATCAGTCCGCTTTTTGGATAACGTGATAGAAATGAACCGGTACCCGTTATCGCAGATAGAAAAGATGGCGCGGGGAAACCGCAAAATCGGGCTGGGCGTCATGGGCTTCGCGGATTTACTCATCAAGCTCGGAGTCCCGTATAATTCCGAAGAAGCGCTGGCTATCGGCGAAGAAATAATGAAATTCATCTCGGTCGAATCCAAGAAAGCCTCGGAAGCTCTGGCCGTGGAACGGGGCTCTTTCCCCAATTTCAAGAACAGCGCCTTTGACGTAAAAGGCGAGCACCCGATAAGGAACGCGACGACCACGACCATCGCGCCGACCGGCACCATCAGCATCATCGCCAACGCCTCAAGCGGAATCGAACCGCTTTACGCAGTCTGCTTTACCAGGAACGTCCTGGACGGGACAAAGCTGGTGGAAGTCAATCCGATTTTCGAAGCGATTGCCAAGAAGGAAGGATTTTATTCCAAGGAGCTGATGGAAAAGATATCCCAAAACAGCACGATACAGGAGATGAAGGAAATCCCGGCGGAAATCAGGAAGCTTTTCGTCACGGCGCACGATATTTCGCCCTCCTGGCACATCAGGATGCAGGCGGCTTTCCAGAAATACACGGACAACGCCGTTTCCAAGACGGTTAATTTCAAGAACAGCGCCACGCAGAGCGACGTTTCCGAGGTTTATTTCCTGGCATACAAGCTCGGATGCAAAGGCGTGACCGTTTACCGCGATGGCTGCCGCCAGCAACAGGTCTTAAGCACCAAATCAACCACGGAAAAGGCGAAAGAAGAAGCCGAGCCGGGACAGGTCGCCTTAAACCCCACTCCGCGGCCCAGGCCGGATGTCACATACGGCACGACCAAGAAGCTAAAAACCGGCTGCGGCAACCTTTATGTCACCATCAACTACGATGAAAACGGGAAACCGTTTGAACTCTTCAGCACCATGGGAAAAGCGGGCGGTTGCGCGGCATCACAATCAGAAGCTATTTCCAGGCTGATTTCATTTACCCTGCGCAGCGGCGCCAACCTTAAAGAAGTCATCAAGCAGCTTAAAGGAATTACCTGCCACTCGATTGCCTGGAGCAAGGGCGGAAAGATTCTTTCCTGCGCGGACGCCATTGCCAACGCCTTGGAAGAAGCCGCGGACAATTTGCCGATGAACGGGATGAACGCCAAGGCGGCACCGGCAACGGGAACGGCATCACCTAAAAAGCCCAATAAATCAGTCAGCTTAAGGAAAGGCGCCTGCCCGGATTGCGGCGGCTCACTTTCTTACGAAGAAGGCTGCATGAGGTGCTATTCCTGCGGATTCTCCGAATGCGGGTAAGATTTACGACTTGCGGAATGCTCATGTAGATGGGAATATAAATCCGCCCCCAGTTTAATCACTATAAGGAAAATTAGCATACTAATCTGAGGCGATACCAAAAGAACACCCAAAATCGCCAGGCTGATTAACACTATTCCGATTCTTTTGGCGGTGATTTTTGAGCCGGTTTTCACAATAGAAACTTCTTGCGGTTTTCTCTTAAGTCGATGCACAATAAGGATTATAACCACCGGCAACAGAAATACGCCCAGCATTAACATGAACTGTCCCGGAGTTTCTCTCATCGCATACAGAAAAAATCCTGCCAACGACGCAAAGAATATGACGCCTATCCTTTCACAAGAAGTTGCTATTTGATTTTGTACAGTCATATTCCTGTATTCCTTTTGTCCGATATAATTCCATAAAAACGATATTCCGTGGCTTATGGAGTACGCGATAATCCCGCCGATAATATCATTGAGCAACTTGGGCACATCTTTTGATTGAGTTAACTGCGAATGGGAAATGCCTCCTATAATGGCAAAAGGAACAAGCAGACACATCCCATAAGCAAAAATGAATAAAGGAATGACGAATATCGCCCAAAACTTTGCCACGATAATAAGCTTCAATACGCCGTACGCACAGATGACGGCACTCTCCACCAAATAAAGGAAGAGCACCATAACCACATCCCATCCCAGAAACAGAACCGCAAAAAGAGGGAATATATTGGCGATGACTAATGATATGGCTGAAAATGATTTGAGGCCTTTTAATCCTAATGATTTCATATTGCTGGTTTTGTCATTATTTTACCTTTGCTGTAGGCAAAGGCAAGAATAATTAAATCTATCTACAGACAACTGCAAGCACGGCGTTGCTGACAGAGTATTTTATTTGACCGGTTAGTTTATGGGATATATACTTAGGGCGTATTTCATAACCAATAAACGCCCCTTCTGTCACTATAGTCCAGAGTGGGATCCTGGATTCCTGCTTCCGCAGGAATGACAAAAAAGAAGGTTGTGAAACAGGCTCTTAATTTATCAGTTTGATTTTATTAAGATCTCATCAGCACATTAAGGAGTTCGCATATGCTAGACGCATTATTCAGCCCGAAATCGATTGCCGTTATCGGCGCTTCAAACCGGCCTTTAACCATCGGCTACCGTATTACCCAGAACCTTAAAGACATCGGCTTTAAAGGACCCATCTACCCGGTCCACCCGAAAGATCCGGAAATAAACAGCCTGAAAGCCTATCCTTCCATTACCCAGGTGCCGGGCGAAGTTGACCTGGCGCATATCGTGGTGAAAAACACCATGGTGCCGGCCATGATGGAAGAATGCGGTAAAAAAGGAGTGAAGTTCGTCATCATCAACACCGCCGGATTCAAGGAAATCGGCGGCGACGGAATAGAATTGGAAAAACAGATTAAGGAAATCGCCAAGAAATACAACATCCGCATATTCGGCCCGAATTGCCAGGGCGTCATGAATTCAGACACAGTAAATCCCACTTATGCAAACTTTACTTTTACCAAGATTAAGCCGGGACATATTTCTATCTTAGCCCAGAGCGGCGGAGTGGGCGAAGTGATAAACCAGCGGCTTTACCAGCTTGATGTCGGTATCCGCATGTACGCCTCCAACGGAAACGCGGCGGATATCTCCATTCCGGAAATACTGGAATTCTGGGGCAATGATGAAAAGACAAGGGTAATTGTCCTCCATGTGGAAAGCCTTTCCAATCCCAGGGAATTCATGCGAGTATGTAAAGCCATAACAAACCGCAAGCCGATTCTCGGGATGAAAACCGGCCGGACAGCCATGGGCGCCCGCGCCGTTATGTCTCATACCGGGAGCCTCATGAAAGCGGATACGTCCATCGAGGCGATATTCGATAAATGCGGAATCATCTCTTTCAAGAACCAGGAAGAAATCTGCCAGGCGGCGATTGCCTTTGCCTCCCAGCCGATACCGAAAGGACCGAACGTAGGAATCCTGACCAATACGGGCGGTCCGGCGATTATCGCCACGGATGAATGTATCGAAGGCGGCCTGAGCCTGCCTGACCTCTCTGAGGGAACCAAGAAACACTTGAAAGCGAATCTTTTCCCGGAGGCAACGGTGAGCAATCCGGTGGATGTCCTGGCAACGGCCGGGCCAAAGGAATTCGCCGTGGCCGTGGAATCCATGCTGAAGGATGAGAATATAGATTCTCTTCTGGTAAACTTCGTGACGCCATTCTTTGTGGATTGCGCCGGTGTGGCAAAGGAAATGGTGCGCATCGCCCAAGCCGCGACGAAACCGATTGTCATCAACACGATGACGGATAAAACCCAGTGGAAGGAAACTATGGATATCCTTAAAGCCGGAGGACTGCCGACATACGACCTGGCGGAAAATGCCGCCAAGGCGCTGGTGGCAATGACGAAATACGGCGAATACCAGCGAAAACAAGACGAACCAGTCGCCAGCTTTGCTGATACGGATAAGAAAGCGGCGCGTCAGATTATTGAGCAGGCAAAAAAGAGATGCTGCGAATTCCTGTCGCTGGGCGAGGCGCTGGGTGTTCTTTACGCCTATAAAATCCCGGCCACTAAGTTTACTATAGCGGATACGGCCGAAGATATCATGACCTCGGCTGATTATGTGGGTTATCCCATGGTTCTTAAAGTAGATAGCGCGGATATTATCCATAAAACGGACAAAGGCGGGGTCGCCCTGAATATTATGGACAAGAAAACCTTAAAAGAAAAGGTTGATAGTTTCCAGAAACAGTTCAAAGGATGCCAATTCAAATACATGGCGCAGGAATATTTGACCAAAGGAAGGGAAGTCATTATCGGCGCCAGCCACGTCGAAGGATTAGGGCATCTGGTTATGTTCGGTTTAGGCGGAGTCTTTGTCGAAGTGTTAAAAGACGTGTCATTCAAAGTGGCGCCTTTGAGCGAACACGAGGCGCGCGGAATGATACAATCAATCAAGGGATTTGCAATCCTGAAAGGCACACGCGGGGAAAAAGGAGTAGATTTGAACAGGCTGGCGGAATTTCTCATGCGCGTATCACAGCTACTGACCGACTGCCCAGAAATCAGGGAGCTGGACTTAAACCCAATCATGCTATATCCGGAAAAAGATAAATGCAAGGTGGTTGACGTAAGAATAAGGATATAACGAGATGCATAGAATAATACAGGCGGCTATCAGCACGGCATATCATCTAAGGAGAAAATGCCCGCATTGCAAGAGAATCCAGGTGGTGAAACCAAGTAACAGGAAGAAAACCGTTAATTGCAAGTTTTGCGGCGCTAAGGTTCCACCGGATAAATAACAGCCAAGCCGATTGAAAAGGCTGAAAGATTTGCACCCCCGTATTTAATAAAAAACACCCACCCCTCCCTACCATACCCCCACCCCCCTATAATTGCTTGGCCGGGACGTGGAAAAGACTTGATTTAGGCGCCAAAAGCATTTAATTAGCCAAACTTATGGAATTTAGGATACTATAGGAAAAGCCGGAGATACCCCCTCCCTACCATACCCCCACCCCCCTATAATCATTTCAAGCGGCACTCCCAATCAGTTGAAATAGGGAGTCCAAGGGGAAAAGCCATAAAACTCAAGAAAAACTATTGCCAAAGGCACAATTCCTATCGCCTTATATATTAAGAAGTTAGGAACATTCCTACCCCGCTCTAGATGTAGGGGGTATCCTACCCCCTACCACCCTGTGGGATACCGGCACGTAGCTGAAATCTACCCTTCCACGTGCCTGAATCCACCCGTCCACGTGCTTGAATCCACCCTCCCGCGTGCTTGAATCCACCCGTCCACGCGCCTGAATCTACCCTCCCATACGCTTGAATCTACCCTCCCGTGCGCTTAAATCTACCCATCCACGCACTTGAATCTACCCTTCCACACGCTTGAATCTACCCATCTACGTGCTTGAATCTACCCATCCACACGTTTAAATCCAACCTTCAACATGCTTAAATCTACCCGTAGCCACACTTAAAACAATGATACTATAATAATGTTAGCCCGAAATGCCAGGGGGAATTTTGAGGAAATCAAGGATTACAAATGGGAGAAAATATCGGGGCGGGAGTTCGGGATTAAGCCTTTAACCCCCTGAAACATTGAGGAATAGAAACGATACCGCTCACGGGTAGCCCGATGAAATCGGGAGGTTATAACACTACGCTGCTGAGCAAAGCGAAGTCTTTTAGGGCTGCTATCAATCATTTAAACTATTGAACATTTAAGCACGGTCTTATCGGCGCTGGCACCGGGGGGTGTTAGCGGGAGGAATTTAATCGTCATTATCAGGTGTTATTACAGAAAAATGTATATCGCTCGAATTGTTCTGCAAGGAGCTTTCCCCTTGTTCTTTTAATAGATTTTCTTCTGTTTTAATAATATTTTGAGCTTTTGTTTTATCTGCTTCAATAATATTCTGTAGTATCCAATTAGTAATTTTTATCTTGAATTCTTTTAACCCATTGTAAGGAATATGATCTAACCCTTTAATATCAGTAACCTCTGATGCATCCTCCCTCCGCAGAAGACATACTTTCATCCCATAGCCATGCATTAAACCATATTCATAGCTAACGCTATTGCTTCCTGTAGAAATGTCAGTAACGCCATATTTACAAATTCTTATCTGCTTGCACACTTTACAAAGCAAGTGATTGGAAGTAAGTTTACCTTTAGCGATAACTGGATTTAATCCAACTTCTTTCACTAAATCCATCAGTGTTTTCTCGCAATTATCATAATTTGAATAAGGAATATCTAAAAATATATTAGACGCAGAAAAACTATCTGCTATATCTTGGATACAATCACATTGTGTCTTTGCTTCTGGCCCACAGGAATGATTACTGGTAATATCAGTCTTTGCTTGTTTAAATAGAAAATCTTTTGTCTTATCATAGTTTCTCTGAAGCAAGTTTCTCGCGTAATAAAATTCATCATTAAAGCTATCTCTCACTTTAGTTTTTCCCTCAATGAATAAAGCAAGCCTATCGCATTCTCTTTTAGTCCATCTTATTTCATCAGTAAAATTACCACCAGAATAACCATGTCTTGATAGATTCAATGTTTGCAATGGAGATAGCTCTAATTTCCCCTTTATTTCCTTTATAAAAAGATCGGGTTGGGATATATTCTTACTAATAAATATTTCCAAATCTCTTTTCCAGTCCTCGAAAGCATTTATATGCCCAAAAAAGACACTTAAGTCTTGGTTTTTATTTACCACTAAACAATCTATAGGACTAACAAGTTTCGCAATTAACCCAGAACCTTGCCAGACTAAATTAGTAAATTCGTTGTTATTCATATTTCCTCTCTAATTCCGGGGACGCCTACTCAATTCCCCAACTCGTATACTATTCTCTGAATAACCAGGTCGGTTAATCCGTTTAGCATAGTATACCTCAAACCAAATGGATTTGTCAAGTTCGTCTATAATCCGTATTTTCGGTTTATCTTGCAAAATCAGATTTTCATGCTAACATATTATTTTATGAGTAAAGAATTGATTTCGGTGGATGAAGCCTTAAATATCATTCTCAAAAACACCAGGATGTTGGGAAAAGAACGACTGCCTTTAACCTCTGCATTGGGACGGGTCTTGGCAGAGGATGCGGTTTCCGATACCTTTATCCCGCCGCTGGATAACTCAGCCATGGACGGCTATGCATTAAAGAGCGCGGATGTAAGGAAAGCAAGCGCGCATTCGCCTGTCAGCCTCAAGATTATTGGAAGCATTTATGCCGGACAGCTTCCGCGTTTGCCCGTCAAATCCGGCGAGGCAATGAGAATCATGACCGGCGCGCCAATACCCAAAGGAGCCGATACGGTCGTCATGGTGGAACAAACTAAAGAAAAAGACGGCTTTGTCTTTATCTATAATAAATCAGCAAAAGATGCAAATATCAGGAAGCGCGGAGAAGATATCAGGGAAGGCGAAAAGGTTATTGCCAAAGGCAAGACCATCCGCCCGCCTGAATCGGGAATGCTGGCGGCTCTTGGATACGCGAATGTCCGGGTGACCAAAACTCCCAAGATTGGCGTCCTGGCTACCGGTGATGAACTGGTTGATATAAAGGCAAAACTGCCTTTCGGAAAAATCAGGAACTCTAATTCTTATTCGCTTGCCGCGGCGGTCCGTGAATGCGGCGGGGAGCCGGTTATCATGAATATTGTCAAGGACAAACTGGCTAAAGTGAAACGTGCTTTCCTGAAGGCACTTGCATGTGACGTCATTATTATTTCCGGCGGTGTCTCGATGGGTAAGACCGATTATATCCGCCCGGCATTGGAAGCATTAGGCGCAAAGATGAAATTCTGGAAGGTCGCCCAGCGTCCCGGACAGCCTTTTGCCTTTGGCATGCTCAGGGGCACCACTCATCCCGCTGGAGCGGAGTTCGGGGACCCCCGATTAACGGATTGCTCCCGCCGTGGCGGGACCAACCGTCAAGAGATAGGGGTGAAACCCGTATTCTGCCTGCCGGGAAATCCGGTTTCTTCAATGATGACCTTTGAAATACACGTCCGTCCGGCGATAATGAAGATGTGCGGGAAAAAGGAATATGCCCGGCATGAGGTTACGGCAACGATTACGAATGAAATCAAGGTGAGACCGGGAAACAGATATTTCATGCGGGTAATCGTAGCCAAGAAAAATGGCCAATACCATGCCTCGCTCACCGGCCCCCAGGGGTCGGGGATACTTAAATCCATGGTATTATCCAACGGAATACTGACCATCCCGGAAAACACCCCAGTCATAAGAAAAGGCGAGAAACGGGTTATCACGCTTATTTAAACAAAACAAATGTTAATAGATAAGTTCAATCGTACTCTTACTTACCTGCGCATATCCATCACCGATAGGTGCAACTTAAGGTGCTATTATTGCATGCCGAAAAACGGGATAACACAAAAAAGCCATACGGATATATTATCCTATGAAGAGATTTACGAATTTACGAAGACCGCATCAGAGATGGGCATAAACAAAGTGCGCTTGACCGGAGGCGAACCATTGATAAGGAAAGATGTCTGCAAGCTGGTTTCCATGATTTCTTCCATTCCCGGTATCAAGGATTTGGCGCTTACCACGAACGGTATTTTACTCGCCAAATACGCCTCCAAACTGAAAAAGGCCGGGCTGAAAAGGGTAAATATCAGCCTGGACAGCCTGAAACCCGAACGCTATAAAAAGATTACGCGCGGCGGCAATATCCGCGATGTCCTTGCAGGTATCGAGGCCGCTAAGAAAGCCGGACTTAATCCGGTAAAGATAAACTGCGTTATCCTTAAGGGAATTAATGATGATGAGAAGAATGATTTTCTGGAATTCGGCAAGAAGCAAGGGGTAGAAATCCAGTTCATCCAAAAGATGACGCTTGATAAAACGAAACCGCCCCGATGGGAATCGGGACTTCGCTCCGCTTCGCCGCTTGATGAAAGCCACGTCGCAACCCGCCCGCCGGATTGCCGTATTTGCAACCGCTTGCGCCTGACCGCCGACGGATTCCTAAAACCATGCCTTTTATCGGATGATGAGATAAATATCCGTAATTATAGTTATACCGAATCAATAAGAGAAACGGTAAAGAGAAAGCCAAAACAAGGCAACCGATGCCAGAAACGGCCGATGATACTGATAGGAGGTTAATTATAATGAAACTGACTCATGTTAACAGCAAAGGTAAGGCAAAGATGGTGGATATCACAGATAAAATACCGACCAAACGGCTAGCGCGAGCTATGGGATACATTAAGACTACCAAAGAAACGATACGCCTTATCCAAAAGAACCAGATAGCCAAAGGCGATGTCTTCGCAGTTGCCCAGCTTGCCGGGGTTCTGGCGGCAAAGCAGACGCCAACAGTTATTCCGCTTTGCCATCCGCTTAGGATTACAAATGTGAAAGTGGATATCAGGATTGTAGGAAAAGAGCAAATCTTAGTGGAATCCGAAGTTCATTGTGATGAGAAAACCGGGCCGGATATGGAAACCCTGACCGCGGTTGCCGCGGCATGCCTGACCATTTATGATATGTGCAAGGCCGTTGATAAAGAAATGATGATTGAATCCATCTGCCTTACTGAAAAAAGAGGCGGTAAGCATATTTATGTCCGCAAGAAAAGCTAAAGTATTATCAGTTTGTATCAGCCGGACGAAACACGTCCGCAAGAAGGATATCGGCGAAGGAACGCTTAAGGTTAATTATGGTTTGGTCGGCGACGCGCATGCCGCGCCGGGAAAAAGGCAGGTAAGCTTGCTCGCCATGGAATCAATCGACACGGCTAAAAAGCAGGGGCTGAAGGTGGGGATAGGCGATTTCGGCGAAAATATCACAACCAGTGGAATAAACCTGGTCAAACTGCCCATCGGACAGAAATTAAGAATCGGGAAAAATATCATCATGCGCGTCACACAGATAGGCAAGGAATGCGTAACGCCGTGCAGTATTTATTATAAGACGGGCGATTGCATCATGCCCCGCGAAGGAATATTTGCGGCAGTATTAAAAGGCGGAAAAGTTAAAATGGGTGATGAAATAAAATTAATAAGGGAAAGGAGCAAATAAAGTGAAAGTAGGAATCATTACGGTCAGTGACAAGGGCTTTGCCGGAAAAAGGGAAGACGTAAGCGGCCCGGTGATAAAGGATATTATAAAATCAATCCTGGACGTTCAGTCTATTGAATATGCGCTTGTGCCTGACGAAATAAAAAAGATTTCCGCCAAACTCATAGAATTCTCCGATAAGAAACGGTGTAATTTGATATTGACAACGGGCGGGACTGGTTTCTCACCGCGTGATGTTACTCCGGAAGCGACCCTGAAAGTGATAGAAAAGATGGTGCCGGGCATCCCGGAAACCATCAGGCAAAAGACCCTCAAGAAAACACCGTTTGCCATGCTTTCAAGGGCAGTGGCAGGCATCCGGGGCAAATCTTTTATTATCAATTTCCCCGGAAGCCCCAAGGCGGTAAAAGAATGCCTGGAGGTCATTGAGCCCGTGCTCGGACACGCCCTGGAGCTTCTGGATAAAGGCAGCCTGGAATGTGCCAGCATCCAAAAGCATTAGAGACTTTAACAAAACTAATAAATGTACATACTCTTGTCATTGCGAGCCCTCAGGGCGTGGCAATCTTAATTTATGAGATTGCTTCATCCTCCGATATCAACCGGAGTCCTCGCAATGACCGAATAGAGTGGTTTTGTTCGAATTTATTAATAATTTAAATTATGCGCTTTAGCAAAAGATTATCCATATCTTTAATCAGCTTGTTTTTAATTATTCCGGTTGCCTGTAAACAGAAGACGGAAAACAAAGATGTAATCCTGGCAACCACGACCAGCGTTAATGATACGGGTGTGCTTGATGTATTGATGGAAAAGTTCAGGCAAGAAACCGGTTTCAATATAAAGCCGATTGCGGTCGGGTCGGGGGAGGCGATGGCGATGGGCAAGCGCGGCGATGCGGACGTCCTTGTGGTCCATTCTCCGAAAGACGAAGAGGCATTCATGAAAGAGGGGTTTGGCAAGAACAGGCTCCCTGTTATGTATAACTATTTTATTATTGTAGGGCCTCCGGAAGATCCGGCGGGTTGTGCGGGGGGACTGTCAGCATCGGAAGCATTTAAGAAAATCGCCGAGACTAAATCTATCTTTGTATCGCGCGCTGATAAATCAGGAACTCATAAAAAGGAATTAGATTTGTGGGCTAACTCCGCTATTACGCCTATAGGCGACTGGTATATCAAATCACAAAGCTCAATGGCAACGGTATTACAAATTACTAATGACAAAAATGGTTACACCTTAACAGATAAGGCAACGTATCTGGCATTTAAATCGAAGCTCTCATCAAAAATCATAGTAGAAAACTCTCAGGAATTACTAAACATCTATTGCGTTATAACTGTAAACCAGGAAAAGTTCTCTCGGGTAAACTATGAGGGGGCTTTTGCTTGGCTAACATTCCTTCTGTCAGCAGACGCCCAAAAACTGATAGGCGGCTTCGGCAAGGATAAATACGGCGAACCGCTGTTCTATCCGGTAAAATAAAAATGAATGGCTTATTTGATATTATCAAAACTTCAATTCAGGTTTCCGGGATTTCTCTGCTCATCGCCGGACTTATCGGCATACCCGCCGGAATCGTCATCGGGTTATCTTCGTTCCGCGGGAAGAAATGGTTCATCGCATTGGTCAATACCGGAATGGGACTGCCGCCGGTTTTAGTCGGATTGGTCGTTGCGCTTCTTTTATGGCGCAGCGGTCCCTTGGGCTTTATGGGATTGCTTTATTCCAAAACGGCCATGGTCATTGCCCAAACGATAATCGCCCTGCCGCTTATCACCGCCTTTACCATTGCCGGCATCCAGCGGATTGAACCGGAACTCATCCGCCAGACCATTGCTTTGGGCGCAACCAAACTTCAATTATTCCGCATAATCTTCCATGAGTCCAAACTTACCATATTAGTTGCGGTTATGGCAGGATTCGGGAGCATCATATCCGAAGTCGGTGCGGTAATGATGGTCGGAGGTAATATCAAGGGCGATACCGTGGTCCTAACCACCGGTATTCTCCAAGAGACAAGGATGGGTCACTTTGAAAACGCACTCTGGATGGGCGCGGTGCTTTTAATCCTTAGTTTTGCCATCAACCTTGCCCTGACATTAATCCAGCAGAAAGGGATAAAATGACGTCGAGTGTTCTTTCTGTCCGTGATTTGAGTTTTGCATACAACGGGCCAGACACATTCTCCCTGTTTGTTCCGAGCTTTGACCTTTATGCCGGAGAAAAGGTGGCAATAATCGGACCGAACGGGGCGGGCAAAACCACATTCTTGCAGGCGATAGCATTATTATTAAAACCAGCAACCGGAACGATAATCTTTGACGCGAAGGAAATAAGAAATCGGCATGATACTCTCGGCTATCACCGTTTGACCGCTTTTATCCCCCAAAAGCCTGTTTTATATAACCGTTCGGTAAAAGACAACGTCAGCATCGGCTTAAAAATACGGGGAACGACTAAAGCTGAAGCCGATGAGAGCGTTTCAGGGATATTGAAGAAGTTTAGGATAGAGCACCTGGCTAATCGCAATGCCCTAAAAGTTTCCGGCGGTGAAGCCCGCCGGATAATGCTGGCGAGAGGATTGATACTCAACCCCATGATTGTATGGATGGATGAGCCGTTCGGCGATTTGGATGAAACGGTCCGGCGTGAATTGATCGAAGACCTCATTCCCATTTTAAGCCAGTCCGGATGCGCGACTGTTTTTGTCACCCATAATCAGGATGAAACATACCAACTGGCGGATAAATTCATGGTTATGGTAAAAGGAAAAATAGTCCAGAGCGGGAGCGGACAGGAGGTTTTTGCTAATCCGGCCAGCCGGGAAGTGGCGGAATTTATCGGCATTAAAAACATCATACCTGGGCGGGTAGTTAAAACGGATAACGGCATTGTAACGGTTTCTTTAATGACAGGAACAGCCCAATCACCCAAAACATTATTGGTGGCCGGTCAGAAACCCAATACCGAAAATGTGGTTGTCTGTATTCCTCCTGAATCAATCGTTATCGTATCCGATATAAAGGAATCCATACATTCAAGCTCGCGGAATGCCTTGGAAGGAGCCGTCAAGCGAATAATTCAGGGAAGATATTTTGCCTGGGTGGAAATAGATTGCGGAGTTCCTTTGACTGTTTCAGTAACGAATGAATCTGTTAAAGATTTGGGGCTTGCTCCAGGTAAACCGGTCCGGCTTCTTATCAAATCCACGGCAATAAGGCTATTGGAAAAATAGTTCGTAAATTATTCGGGTCAAACAACTTGACCGTTTATTATGTTAGAAATATAATATGACCATTACAGACTGGCATAGATAAGTTCCAAACTGTCACCCTGACCCCGAAGGCTTTCGGGGGAAGGGTCTCGGGTGAGATTCTTCGCTACGCTCAGAATGACAATAAGGGAAGTTTTAGCCCTTATCTATGTACCATTCGGAATATCACGTATATTAAATATTTGAAAGGAGAAATATATGTCAGAATTAAGACAGAATTTAATCAGCCGCGACTGGGTAATCATTGCAACGGAAAGGGCAAAGCGGCCGGACCAATTCGTAAAAAAAGATGCGGATAAGAAAGAACTGCCCCCTTACCAGCCTAATTGCCCCTTCTGCCCGGGGAACGAGAAACAAGCGCCGCCGGAAACTTGCCGGGTGGGCGACGAGAAATCATGGCGAGTACGGGTTGTTCCCAATAAATTCGCAGCCCTTGCCCCTGAAGGGAAAAAGGTAAGAAAGCTTGACGGGACACAACGCTCGATGAGCGGAGTGGGTTACCATGAAGTTATCGTAGAGCACCAGAAACACAATATTACAACTGCCCTTTTAAGCGTGAATGAAGTGGCAGATATTATCAGGGCCTATAGAGACCGATATCAAGCTGTAAAACAGGATGAGCGGGTTGAAAGCATCATCATTTTTAAAAACCACGGAGAGGGAGCTGGCACATCATTGGAGCACCCTCATTCACAGCTCGTGGCAACGCCGGTAGTGCCTTCCCAGATACGCCAGCGGATGGAAGAGGCAATCCGCTACTTTGACGATACGGGTGAATGCGTTTTCTGCCACACTTTAAACGATGAGCTCAGGACAAAAGAGAGAATCATCATGGAAACAGAGCATTTTGCCGCCTTTATCCCTTACGCCGCGCTTTCGCCGTTCCATCTGTGGATACAACCGCGCCGGCACAGCTCATGTTTTGATGATATTACGGACAAGGAAATGGCCGACATGGCAAAAATACTGAAAACGGTCCTGGCAAAGCTTTATCATGGGTTGAATAACCCTGATTTCAATTACACCATCCGTTCTATCCAGACAAAACTATGCCAGACCGAATATTTCCACTGGTATATATCAATAATTCCCAGGATTTCCAAAGCGGCCGGTTTTGAGTTGGGAAGCGGGATGTTTATAAACACGGCTTTGCCGGAACCTTGTGCCAAGTTCTTAAGGGAAGTAAAAACACCTTAAGAAGACATAGTGGTTTGTCAAAGGTGGTTTTATGGATTTGTCATTCCGTTTCAAGCACGGAATGATACACGATAGAATGATATTATTTCGAAGTAAGCGTATTGATTAATTCCGGAACTTCATCTTTAGGCAGTTGCTGGTATTTCAAGCACTGCCCCAAAAGTAGGGTCGTAGGGCCATCAGCAGGTTTTATCTTCCGGCATATTTTAAGCGCCTCTATTGCTTCATTCCAATTGCGTTCACGATAAGCTTTCAAGGCTTTTTCATAAGTTGCCGTCAAGTCCAATTCTTGCTCCACGGCTTCGCCTTTCTTGGCGATTAGTTCGTATATATTAACCGGCCGCTGCATTCCTTTTGCACGGATTGTATCAAGTTCCCTTGCCTCTATAAAATCTTTTGCCTGCTTATATGTCTCACCGCTTATCATTATGCCGGTATGATAAAATTTGTTCACTCCTTCCAGCCGGCTTGCTAAATTAACTTCATCGCCCATAACCGTATAGCTCAGCACCCTCGATGAACCCAGGTTTCCGACAATCATCTGCCCGGTATTTATGCCGATTCGGATATCGACCAGAGGCAAATTTTCCTTTTCAAAGCGTTTGTTCAATTCGGGCAATGCTTTTCGTTGGTCTAACGCCGCCCAGCAACATCTTTTGGCATGGTCGGGCGTTATCAATGGAGCACCAAAAAGTGCCATAATCGCATCGCCTTCGTATTTATCTATCATGCCCCCATTCTCCTGAATAATATCGGTCATGGCGGTCAAATATTTGTTTATCCATTCCATAACCAAATCGGGCCCCAAGGTACTGGATTTATTGGTAAAGTTAGCGATATCAGAAAAGAAAACGGTCATAACGCGTTTTTCCCCGCCCAGCCTTACTTTATCAGGATTTTTAATCAGGTCGCTGACGACCTCAGGAGCTAAATAACGGCCGAATACCCCCTGGATATGGCGTTTGGCCTGCTCTTCACTTATCGCTCGGTAGACTTTAATAGAAGTAAAACCGAAGAACCCAACGGTTAACGGACCGGTAAGATCAAACCATAAACCGGATCCGGAAAATAGTTTAAACCCGATAAATGTTACAATTACCAGTACTAAAACAGTTAAAACAGCTGAAACAAAAGGCTTTAAATGGCCTGCAATCAAGGTAACCAACACCCCGATTAAAACTATTATAAGGATATTAATCAATCCAGAAGCTTTATGTATAAAATTATTTGTAAGAATCATATTCATAATACCCGAATGCATCATTACGCCCGGAACCATCGGGGCGTTGGGAGTCGGCTTCAAATCAGTGCTACCTCCGGCGACCATCCCGATTATGCATATTTTGTCCTTTATTTTAGGAATCAATTTCCGTTTTATTTCTTCGTATTCTTCTTTGAGCCCAAGGTTTTCTTCTGATTTAAGTCCGGTCTTGCGAAAATATTCGGTTAGATATGTATAGGGGATATGCTCAAAAATATTATTCCATGCGACATCGCGGTTTCCCATCCAGTTTATAACCACCTGCCCCTGCTCATCTATGGGGATAATGATAGGCGGCTGATTCTGCCTTTTTAGCTCTATATGTTTCCCCGGAATAATATCTATCATCTCCGGCCGGATACCGAGAGTATCACAAGCAACCCTGAAAGCCAATTGAGAATATATTTTCCCGTTATACAATCTCACAAGCTTTACATGCCTTAGGATTCCGTCTGAATCAGGATCGATATTCACAAAACCAATCCCTTTGGCATAATTCAAAACCGGTAATTGAATATGATTTTCCTGCGGTATTATCCGATGGCGTTCAGTCAAATAAGGGATGTGAAAAGGGATTCCTTCAAATGTTTCAGGCTGTTTCGGCTTATCCTTGATAAAGTTAGAGGCAAGATAAATATTTTTACAGAATTTTATAGCTCCTGAAAACTGTTTATCAACATCAGCCCTATCAGCTATTTCTTCCGCGATTTTATTCTGCAGTTGCAAAACATATTCATTATATTCTTGAGGGGAGTAATTCTTATCGGGAAGATTGTTCAGTAATGAGGTTTCGACCGCGCCCTGGATTTCTTTCGGGTTAGGCAAAGCCCTGTCAGACTGTTCAAAGAACTCCACATCAAAAGCAACCATTTTTGCTCCGAGGTCGTAAAGAACATCCAAAAGTTCAGCGTGTTTATTCCTAGACCAAGGCCAGCGTCCGATCACTTCCAGCGACTTATCGTCAATATCAATATGGGTAATTTGGTTGGAAAGAGGAATGGGTTCCCTGAACTGGAAACGGAAATCAAGAAATTTATTTTCTATCCATTGGTAAGAAGGCGTATAACTAAAAATTATAACCAGCAGGATAATGGAAAAGCCGATAAGATAGGCTTTCCAAGAAGATGGTTTATGCTCCACGATTTAATCTATTCAAAATGCCGCTAATTAACAAACCCACATTCACAACAACCGGGACAAAGTCCGCATTCAGGGCAAAGCGAACATGATGGATAACCGCATCCCGGGCATGTGAATAATTGTGGCTCTCCGCCGCATATGCAAGGGTAATAACCGCATATGGGACATACCAAGTCCTGAACGTAATTATTATATTCATTAAGCTGTTCATCAGTCGGTTTTTCCTGCTCTTCTATCTTATCCAGGACGGGATTATTCGTTTCCGAATTAGCATCGCTAATCAGGTCACCGCCGGTAGCAGGGGTATTAAATGAATTCAAAAATTCATCACTGGTCACTCCGTTCGGAGCAATATTGGCAACTGTATCCATAATCGCATTTTCAATGGGGTTTATCAGGGTGTCATTAGTTGTTTCACCTCCGCCTACAGGCATTGACCCTTCCTGGGTATCATATTGAACCTCACCGGAATCCACTGAAATCGAATCTCCGAAATGCTGTGAACTTTCCACCTCTTCTATTTCCGTACCGCGCACCGATGCGGTTGCATTCGGGGTGGAAATCTTCATGTCTGTCTTAACAGGCTGGTCTTCAGTTACCTTAACACGGATAGAACCAACCCGTATTTTAAGGTTTGTTTCCACCGTAGCACCCTTTTGTTCAAAACGGCTGATATTCATCTGGGTCAACGGCTTTACCACCACGGTGCTGTTATCAGCAAACAATAATACTATCTTCGACTTAAATCCGGTTGAAACACGTGTCCCCTCTTTAAGCTTCATTCCTTTTTCCGCCGGAATCCATTCTTTTTCCCCGGGTAATTTCACCTCCACTTCGCCTTCTACGGCATCAACGGTAACCTCTAAAACCTCACCTCCGGATTCCGGTTTAGATTCGGGTTTTGCTTCCGGCTTAACCTCTGGTTTCACCTCCGGCTTAGTCTCATCTGCAGATTTTTCTGCGGCAGCTTTACCGAAATCACCGGCATCCTGCGACAATGCATTAAGGCCACAAAGCAACAATCCGCACACCAATATCAAACAGACTTTCGTTTTTATCATATATTATTTTTCCTCCTCTTCCGACTTCTTAGTTGCCGGCTTTTCCTTAACCGGTTCTTTGTTTCCTGTTTTCTTTTCTTCCTTAATTTCTTTTTTGGGCTCTTCTTTTTCCCTTTTAGTTACCGGTTGTTTATTTTCTTGGGGAGTAGAAACTTCTTTCCTGTCATTGTTTTCTTCCTGGTAATCACCGGAATTGGCAAGAATACTGATAAGTTCTTCTCCGGAAAGGAGCTGACCAGGATAGCCGGAAGCCAGGAGCTTCTTATCCACGCATTCCCTGAAAGCATATCTGGGTGAAAGCCCGAATAATTTCACGGTTAATCCGCCCTTAAGCTTAAGGATTTTAAACAACATATAAGCAAGCTCTTCACGGCTTAGAAAATCATTTTCTTTCTTATCGCCCCAGTTTGAAGGAATAATTTTATCAGCCAAAAGGCCGTCTCTTAATTCTTCGAATTTAGCCTTGGGGCTGTCCTTTCCTGTTTGCAATATGGCAGCAATCCGGCAGGCATCATAATAGGTCGCATTGCCTTTATTGACTAATTCGCGGAAATATGAAGTATCAGCGTAAGAAAAGCCGTTAAGTATCAAAAGCATTATAATGACTGCCAGTATTTTCCCGAACGCTTTCATTTTATTTCTCCTTTCTCAGAACGAATAGCTTAAAGTGAAACTTAAGAATGAAGTTTCTTCATCTGCCGTAGCCGGATAAGCGTTGCCCGGCGTAAACCTTCCGCCTCTCAAAGAAAATGTCAAATCAGAAAGCATCTTCCAATTAAAATACAGGTCGATTTCCTTGCCGATATCTTCCTTGGCAACGCTCGCGCTAAGGTCTGAAATCACGCCTTCTTTTTTATCTTTCGAAAACATATAGTAAGCAACGCCTAATTCCGAATCCTGGCATAAGGCTTTATCTTTAATCGGCTTAACTGAAATCATTAAGCTATACATCGAAAGATTAGAAATCTTCGGCTGAAGCACAAACCCGGTTAAAGAATAGCCAAAAGACAAAAAACCCGTATCGTTTGTATTCACCTGGTTTCCACCGATAGTATTAGTAACACTTCCGCGGTCTTTATCTCCTGAACCGAATAAATATTTAACTGTAAAAACAGGGTCTAATACGGTTTTCGGCAGATACTTTAACTCAAAAGTATAAGCGGAAGCTTTAATAGTTTCCTTATCTGTACTTGATAAAGACGCATAGCTTTTTCCCGTTTCCTTAATATATTCCGCCGTATATTGGAGTCTCGGAAACAAAACGCCTTTCATCCCGATGCCGTAATATTTGGAGTTATAATCATATTCCTGAGCGGCATCATCAGGCGTTTCTTTGTTATTATCCGTTTGTATCAAGCAAATAAGATAGGGCTTGTGTTTTCCTAATCTTTTATAATCCACCTGCAATCCTAAAAAACTTCGCCTGCTACGATCAGGATTGGGACGGCTACGGTCAATATCGTTAGAGGTTTTAATGGTCTGCGCAACAATTACCGTGCTTTGAATTCCAGGGAAAGAAAGATTCAGTTTCAATCCGTCGTCCACCCGGCTATAAACCAAACCAGTCCCCAACAATGAAAACTGGCGGCCGACACTCGCTTTTATCTTGGGATTCACCATCTCGGCTGTATCATCTCCGTATAAAGCTTCAACCAAATCCACCATATAAAAGCCCTGATCCAAACGGGGCGTAATAAAATCATGGTCATCGCCGCCGTAACTATCATGGCGGTTATAATCAAATAGCAATGTTTTGAAGCGGAAATAAAACTCGTGGTATTTATTAATTAAGCATTTAGCCCAAAAACGACCGTCCCATGTACGCAATGTCCTTTGTTTATCAGGGTCTTCAAAAATAAAGGTGGAATACCTTAACCATCCACCGTAATCATAAAGAAAACCGCGGTCTGTTTTTTCTATCCTAATGGTTTCCTCTAACTCTTCCCTGATTTCCTGTTCCACGTAATCTTTCTCTATATCATCCTGTGCCCATATTAGTTGGCCGAATAAAAACACCATTAATAAAACACTTGCAGTTAAACAAAAAGCTTTGAACATTATTTTGCTCCTTTATTCTGAATGCGGAACTAATTGTTTTTATCAAAAAACATGGGGTATGTCAAACAATTTATCCCTGCCGATAGCATGCAATTTATATTGACCAAGACGCGATTAACCCTATAATTACAATAAAATAACGCTATTATAAGGAGCTTGATTATGAACGACATAATCTGGAAACCGTATGGTGATTATCAGACCAAAAGCAATATCACCCGCTTCATGCAAAAGTATAATATTAAAACCTATGACGAGCTCATAAAAAAATCCACCACTGATATCGAATGGTTCTGGGACGCCGCCTTAAAAAACCTCAATATGAAATGGATTAAACCATATTCAAAAATACTGGACCAATCAAAAGGATTCCCTTGGGCGAAATGGTTTATAGACGGCAAGATAAATATCGTTGATAACTGTATAGACCGGCATCTCCCGAAACTTGCCGAAAAACTCGCCTTTATCTGGGAAGGCGACGACGGCTCGGTAAAAAAAATCACTTATTCCGAACTTAATAAAAACGTCTGCAAAGCCTCCAACGCCCTGAAATCACTTGGCATAAAAAAAGGCGACAAAATCGGCATCTATATGCCGATGATTCCGGAAATCGTCTACGCCTTCTTCGCCTGCCTTAAAATAGGCGCCGTGGCGATACCGGTCTTTTCCGGATTCGGTTCAATGGCTTTATCCGACCGATTAAGCGATGCCGGAGCGAAACTCCTCTTCACCGCGGACGGCGGATACCGGCGCGGCAAGCCGGTGGAGATTAAAAAGGAAGCCGATATCGCCCTGGAAAAAGCGCCCAGCGTCAAGAATGTAATCGTCGCCAGGCACACCAAGCAAAAAGTCGGAATGAAACAAGGCAGGGATTTCTACTGGGATGAGATTGCCGACAAGCAATCCGAAAAATGCCCCACCGAAGTAATGGAAGCGGAAGATTATTCCATCATCATATACACCTCCGGCACCACCGGAAAGCCGAAAGGCACGGTCCACACCCACGCCGGCGCTATGGCGCAGATGGCAAAGGAGCTGGGTTATTATTTTGACGTCAAGCCGGATGACACCTTTTTCTGGGTGACCGATATCGGCTGGATGATGGGGCCGTGGGAGATGATAGGAGTGTCTTTCTTTGGAGCGACATTTGTGGTCTTTGAAGGCGCGCCGAACTACCCGAATCCGGACAGGCTCTGGGAAATGATAGAGCGCCACAAGATAAATTCCCTGGGTATTTCACCCACCGCCATCAGGCTCTTAATCACTTACGGCGACCAGTGGGTTGATAAATATCCCATGAATACACTGCGCATACTCGGCTCAACCGGCGAACCCTGGGACCCGGAATCTTACATGTGGTTCTTTGAAAAGGTCGGCAGGAAACGCTGTCCGATTATCAATATCTCCGGCGGAACGGAAATAGTCGGCTGCCTTTTATCCCCGCTTCCCATTACCGAACTCAAACCCTGCACCCTGCGCGGGCCGGGGCTCGGTATGGATATAGATGTATTCGATGATAACGGAAAGCCCATCCGGGGCGGAATCGGGCACTTGGTCTGCAAAAAACCGGCGCCTTCCATGACAAAAGGGTTCCTGAACGACCCGCAACGGTATCTCGATACTTATTTTTCCAAATGGAAAGATAACCCGCAATTAGCGGGACAGGTCTGGTACCACGGCGACTGGGCAAAAGTGGATGAAGATGGATTCTGGTTCCTTTACGGCCGGAGTGATGACACGATAAAAGTGGCCGGCAAACGCACCGGCCCGGCTGAAATAGAAGCCGCCCTGATTGAACACGAAGCCGTTGCCGAGGCCGCGGCCATCGGAGTGCCCCACGACATCAAAGGCGAAGGAGTCGTCTGTTTTGTGGTGCTTAATCCCTCTTATAAAGCCGATGAAAAACTAAGGGAAGAATTAAAGGCACAGGTGGTGAAGCATCTGGGCAAGACCCTTAAGCCGGAGGCTTTGAAATTCGTAAAAGGGCTTCCCAAAACCCGCTCCGCTAAAATCGTGCGCGGAGTGATAAAAAAGAAATACCTGGGAGAAAACCTGGGAGATATTTCTTCTGTCGAAAACCACGATATGATTGAAGAAATCACCAGGGCAATCTGATAGGGATAAGATGGTAGGATAACCCAACACATAAGGCTTATGTGCTGGGTCAACATATCAACTTATCCTCTTATTCACCATAGGGTGAAGAAAGGATACCAAAGCAAATGAACACCATCTTCGGCTACACTTTCCGCGATGAAGCGCTCCTGGAACAGGCACTGCGGCATTCATCCGCCAAGACGGAAACACTGCCCAGCAACGAACGTCTCGAATTTTTGGGCGATGCCGTCATCGGACTGGTTATTTCCGATATCCTCTACAAAAAATTCCCGGATAAAGAGGAGGGCGAGCTTACCATCATAAAATCCGAAGTGGTCAGCCGTCCGATTATGGCGAATATCGCGCATGAACAAGGATTGCAAGAATTTCTCCAGACAGGCAAAGGCATAAAACAAATGCCGGAGTCGATTCTTTCCAACGCGGTCGAATCCATCATCGGCGCCATCTACCTTGAAGGCGGGATGGAGGCGTCTTTCGGCATAATAAACAATCTCTTTTCCCAAAAGGTTGAGGAAATCAGCCTGCGCCCGCAGGAAATGAACTACAAAGCCCTGCTCCAGCATTTCACCCAGAAAGAGTATAATTCCGTTCCGCAATATAAGCTCATCAAGACAACCGGACCGGCGCACGAGCCGTTTTTTGAGGTATCTGTCGGAGTCGAAGGAACTATTTACGGACCCGGTTCGGGAAAAACCAAGAAAGAAGCCGAACAGCAGGCGGCGAAAATGGCGCTGGAAAAAATCAGGGAAACAAACTCAATATAAAATGCTAAATAAATCCACCCTTATCGGAATACTCGAAGAAAAAGGCATCATCACCAGCCGCTCGCTCGGGCAAAATTTCCTGATTGACCAGAACCTCCTGAAGTTCATCGTAAAAACAGCCGGATTATCCAAGGACGATTACGCACTGGAAATTGGTTCCGGACCGGGATTGCTGACAGGACTCATCGCCCAAAACGCCAAATACGTCTGGGCAGTGGAAATAGATAAAAAGGTTTTCCATGTTTCACAATCAATCAACCCCGGTTTAACCAACGTCAAATGGATTAACTCCAGCATTCTTGACGGAGAGAAGATTAATTCTGAGGTGTTATCTGACATCTATCATCTAAAAACCGCCCCCCACATGCTATCTCCCTGTCAATCGGGCGTCCCCGAAACGAAGTTGAGCGGGATAATCCGAAATCCGCAATTAAAAATTATTTCAAATCTTCCTTACGCATCCAGCGGGGCGATTATCATGGCATTGCTTGAAAGCAAACTGCCGATTTCGGAAATGACGCTGATGATGCAGCTTGAAATGGCACAAAGGCTCACTGCCAGGCCGAAGACAAAAGAGTATAACGCCTTTACCATTTTAGTTAATCTTCTGGGCGCTGTAAAGATAGTCCGGAAAATACCGCCTGATGTCTTTTATCCCAAGCCAAAGGTTACCTCGGCGCTTTTAACCATCATCCCATATCGCAAACCGATTGAAAATTACGCCAAATTCAAGGATACCATCCATACTATCTTCCGCTATAGGAGAAAAACCATCGGGCATATTTTAAAGGAAGTCAGCCCCAATAATCTTAATATAAACAAGATATTGACTAAAACCGGAATTTCTCCTACAATGCGCCCTGAAGAGATTGCCCCGACGAAATATGTTGAGCTGGCTGGGATGTTAAGTTGATAAGAGTCTAAGTAGATAAGATGCTAAGGGGGAACTATGTATCAACGATTTGAACAACTTAAAGTATGGCAGATGGGTAGGGAATTCCGCAAAGCAATTTATCAGATAACCAAGACCTTCCCCAAAACCGAACAATACGCCCTGACATCAAACATACGGCGCGCCTCAATATCAATTACATCCAATATCGCTGAAGGGCACGGCAGATATTACTATCAAGAAAATATACAATTCTGCCGTATTTCCAGAGGCTCTCTAAACGAAGTTTTAGATAATCTTTATACCGCTTTGGATGAAAAATATATTAACCAAACGGAATTCGATAAACTATATGCACAAGGCAGAGAAGCAGAAAAAGTCCTTAATGGTTACATAGGCTATTTAGAACGCCAAAAGCCGGGAAGAAAAGTAAAATGAATTCTTATCTTATCAACTTATTATCGTATAAACTTATTAACTAACACATGACATTGCATTTATATAATACCCTGACTAAATCCAAGGAATTGTTCAAGCCACTTGTCCCGCGGCAGGTAACGATGTATACCTGCGGGCCGACGGTTTACAGCCATCCGCATATCGGCAATTTCCGCTCATTTATCGCGGCGGATATATTACACCGTTACCTGGAATATTACGGATACGAGGTGAAACAGGTAGTCAATATCACCGATGTCGGCCATATGACGACAGACGATGATTTAGCCGCCGCGGACGGCAAAGACAAGATACAGGCCGCCGCCGAGCGCGAAAAGAAATCGCCCTATGAAATCGCCCGTTTTTATGAAGAAGAATTCCTGCGCTTGAGCCGCCTGCTTAACATAAAAGAGGCTTCCTTATACCCAAGGGCCACCGAACATATCCCGGAAATGATTGAGCTTATCAAAAAGCTTATCGATAAAGGTTTTGCGTATAATGTAGGCGGCAATGTCTACTTTGAAGTGGGGAAATTCCCTGATTACGGCAGGCTTTCTGGCAACTCCATGGAAAACCTGATGGCCGGGGCGCGCATCGAGATTAATCCGGAAAAGAAAAGCCCATTGGATTTCGCCTTGTGGAAACAGGACCCGAAACACCTGATGCAATGGGATTCCCCCTGGCGAAACGAGAGTGGAGTCCCGACCCAATCGGGAGGAAAAGGATTTCCCGGCTGGCATATCGAATGCTCGGCAATGTCAATGAAATATCTTGGCGCAACCTTTGATATCCATACGGGCGGAGAGGACAATATCTTCCCGCACCACGAAAGCGAGATTGCCCAGTCCGAAGCCGCCAACGAAAAACCATTCGTCAAATACTGGTTCCATACGCGCCACTTGCTTGTCAATAACCAGAAGATGTCGAAATCAGCCGGAAATTTCTATACGGTAAAAGATATCATGGACAAGGGCTTTGCTCCGCGCGTCCTGCGCTATGCCCTGATGAGCGTCCATTACCGGCAGCCCCTGAACTTCACGCTGGAAGGTCTGGATGCGGCAAGGAAAGCCGTCCAGCGACTGCTTGATTTTAAGAACAGCCTGGTTGAAATAGTTGCCCATACTACAATTAATAATTTGGGCATCCCCGCCCCATTCCATGGGACTCCCTATTCATCGGGTGTCCCCGAAACGAAGTTGAGCGGGGCACCCCGCCCAAGCGGGGGGAGCGGGATAGATAATCCTACCCAAAATGATACCAATGATGTAAAAAAAATAGTGGAAGCAACTAGGGAAAGATTTAATACGGCGATGAATGACGACCTCAATATCTCCGAGGCGCTCGGGGCGGTCTTTGATATGGTACGCGATACGAATAAGCTCGCTCTTTCCAGCGGCAAGGCCGGGATGGCATTAAGGATGCTGGAGCAATTCGATACGGTGCTGGGGGTATTATCGGAAGAGGAAACGAATCTGGATGACGAGGTAAAGCGGCTGATTGAGGAACGACAGCTTGCCAGAAAGAACAAGGACTATAAGAAATCGGATGAAATCCGGGACAAACTGACCAAGATGGGCATCACGCTTGAAGACACGCCCCAAGGCATTAGGTGGAAGCGGAAAGTATAGGCAAGAAAACAGGATAACAAAAACATTAAAAAGCCGGTTTTTATATTGGCATCCATTGCCTAACAGCTATAATCTAAACCAAAAGACAAAGTACTTTCACCCGCTATGTTATTGGTGTCCGGTATGTGGGCTCTGCCCTTTGGGGCAGGGGCTACATCGCTGGTCATACTGGACACTTTAGCGGGTGAAAGGTAGAAATCCGGCAGTGGTTCCTTGCCCCGCTCCACTTCCCCGAATGCTTTCGGGGGGACAATAGGGAGTCCCCCGACTAACGTCGGGGGCGCCCTTTTTTATTTGGTATAGAAAAATGAGATTGCACTTGACAAATAGATTGGTAAAAGATATAGTATCCACAATATAAAGGAGGTTAACCATGAACTACACAAAAGTATGCGGTGTCGTAACCTTGGTTTTCCTGGCAATGGTTTTCTCAGGTAATTTTCTCTTGGCTGACCCGATAACCATAACTACAGATAGCCAGTTACCATCGGGCATTAAAGGCAATCCTTATTCCGAGACGCTAACTGTCTCAGGCGGGATTACTCCTTATAACTGGACGGTTGTCTCCGGCACCCTGCCGTCAGGGCTTGCTTTGGATGCCGCCAGCGGGCTTATCGCGGGAACACCCACGGTTACCGGCACGAGCATCTTTACCGTCAAAGTAACTTCCAGTAACAGGAAAAATGCGACTAAAGATTTATCTATTAATATTATTGAATCCGGCGCGATAGACAACCTCTTTAGTAAAATGAAATTCCAGAAGCCGGATTCCGAAGGCTTTTACGGAGAACTCATGATGGAGGAAGAGGATACCACGCCTCCTTCTACCCCAACCCTTTCTGCTCCGGCTGATGGCTCGGCTACCAATGATACCACCCCTTCTTTTACCTGGAATGCGGTGACCGATGAGGACGTTGCCGATTACCACATAGAGATAGATACCTCATCCGCTTTTACTTCCCAGAATAAAACTCAACTGCTTCTACATATGAACGAATCAACTACCTTTACGGATAGTTCCGCCTCTGCCCATTCCGTTTCGGTTCTTGGTAATACCTATATAGACACATCTATTACAGATACATGGGGAACGTTTAACGGATGCGCTAAGTTTGACGGGACTGATGATTATATCACTTCTACTGATAGTGCAGACTGGACTATGGGAACAGGCAATTTCACCATTGATTTCCGGGTTAGGTTTAATAGTTTAACCGATGTTGATTTAATCGGGCAAAAATACGATGGTAATAACTTCTGGCGTATTGTATATGGTAACTGGAACCATAAGCTTTGGATTCAAAATTATTCAAATACAGCGCATACGATTTTTGTATCTTGCGCCTGGGCACCGGATATCGATGTATGGTATCATATCGCAGTCGTGCGGAAGGGAACAAGCACCAATGATTTAATGGTCTTCATTAATGGGATAAGCCAAACGGTTACCTTGGATTACGGCGCATGGAGTGGAGCATTCAGCGAATTTGATGCGGCTTTAGTAATTGGAGCTGGAATGTTTGGAAATGATTTAAACGGCTGGATTGACGAACTCCGTATCTCCAAAGGCACCGCCCGCTGGACGTCAGATTTTAGCTCTAACCTGCCGGATAGCGAATACGAGGCGTTTGAACCTTTGGTTTCTATTGCCAGCATCGTTCCTATCTCTTACACCTTAACCAGCGCTTTGGATGAGGATACATATTATTGGCGTGTCCGCGCCCGTGACAATGCCGGAAATTACGGCGAATTTTCCTCTGCCTGGGATTTTATCGTGGATACCACCGCGCCCGCGACGCCAACCCTCTACACCCCTTATGACGGGCAATATAAAACAGATACCACCCCAACACTTGATTGGGATGCGGTGACAGATACGGACGTTGCCGATTACCAATTACAGGTTGATACCTCTTCCGCTTTTACTTCGCAATGCCAGACAAAACTGTTATTACATATGAATAGCGCCGCTACCTTCACGGATAGTTCCGTTTCCGACCATTCCGTTTCGGTTCTTGATAATACCTGTATAGACACATCTATTACAGATACATGGGGAACGTTTAACGGATGCGCTAAGTTTGACGGAAGCGGTGATTATTTGACTATTCCCGATAGCGAGGACTGGACTTGGAGCGGTGATTTCACCATAGATTTCTGGGCGAGGTTTGATGCAACAGGTTCTCAGGTTATTTTTTCGCATGCAAATGATTCAGATGGATACTTAAGGCTGGGATATGATTTTACTGGTCAAAATTGGTGGCTTGTAGAAACTTCAACGTCCCAAACTTTTTCTGATACCGGAATATCTACAGGTGCATGGTATCATGTAGCTGTTGTTCGGAGTAGTGGAGTGCTAAAAGTATTTAGGGATGGTTCGCAAAAAGGTTCTGATTGGTCGAGGAGTACTACCTATGATTCTGATTCCAATGGTTTGAGAATAGGCAGAAATTATGGAGAGACTGAATATTATTTTGACGGCTGGATGGACGAACTCCGTATCTCAAAAGGCATCGCCCGCTGGACTTCCGATTTTACCCCGCCTACTATTGAATACGACGGCAATGCCCTGGTTTCGGTTACAGGAATTACCCCCACTAATTACACCTTGACAGACGCCTTGGATGAAGATACATATTACTGCCGCGTCCGCGCGCGCGATAACGCCGGCAATTACGGCCCTTATGCAAGCGCCTATACATTTACCATCACCAATACCACCCCTTCCATTACTTCATTAAGCTCCAGCTATGGTTTGCCCGGCGATGTCATTACCATCACCGGTTCTTCCTTCTGGCCACAGCAATGGGATTCCAAGGTCTACCTCTACGAAACCCCGGCAACAATCAGCTCATGGAGCGATAGCCAGATTGTCATTACTATCCCCAACATGTCTGCCGTAAACAATTACATATATGTCCAGACCGATAATACTTACAGTAACTTCGTTCCCTTCCAGGTCGGCTGGAATCTCACGGGCGGTAACCATTCCGGCGCTGATTGGACGCCTGCGGATGACGAAACTGTCGGCGGCGCGCATTATAATATCGGAACCTTTACCGTTACTTCGGTTACAAACATCACCGTCGCGCCTTATAACGGCTCAACCGGCGGCGAGTTCAAAATCTATTCCGATATCGTCAATATCGAAAGCGGCGGTTCTATTGATGCCAACGGCGCAGGTTACGGCCCCGAACAGGGCCCCGGCGCGCCGATCGGAGAAGGTAATACGGGCGGCGGCACAGGCGGTAGCCACGCGGCTTATGGCGGCCACGGATACTACGGTTCCAAAAGTCCCGGCGAGCCTTACGGCAATCGCTATGAGCCTGATACTATGGGTTCCGGCGGCTCCCACGGGCAAAGCAGCGCCGAGGCCGGCTCAGGCGGCGGCTTGCTTGAATTCTGGACTGCCGGCACATTCACCAATAACGGCATGATATATGCCTCCGGCTCCGACGGTTCGCTTGATACTTCTGAAGAATACGGCGGCGGCGGCGGCGCGGGCGGCGCTATCTTTGTCTCCGCGCACGTCGTTACCGGCACCGGAAATATGTACGCTTACGGCGGTTCGGGCGGCAACGGCTCAAACTATCCCGGCGGCGGCGGCTCGGGCGGCTATATCGCCATCAATACTGCCTCCGGCTCTTACAGCCTGTCCAAGCTATATCTCACCGGCGGCGCCGGACCAGGCGATGCCGGAGACGGCGAGAACGGCCTTATCGGCTTTACTCACCAGGGTAAATACGGCTCGCCCTGCCAAAACGGTTGTTATACGGGCGGCGGCTCCATCATCAACGTTGCTTCCGGCAACTTGAATATTGATATTGATATCACCAATATCGCCCCGGTTGCCGGCTCATTCCCACAGAATTTCTCCCTATACTATAATTCCAACGGCACCGGCTCAGGCGGCGGTTCCGCTTTCGGTCCCAGGTGGAACCATACCTTCCAGCATAAAATAGACGTCGAACTGGCTGATAAAATCCTCACCTGGACGGACGGCATGGGCAGGAAAATCACCTTTAACGACGACGACGCCGATACCGTCTATGAATCGTCTTCGGTCTACGGCGCTTATGCCGTCATTACCAATACCGGCTCAAGCTACGAAGTGCTTACCAAAGACCGGACTCTCTATACATTTAATAGCTCGGGCAGCCGCCTGCTTACTATCGAAGACCGTAACGGCAATTCTATTTCCTGCACCTATAACGCCCAAAACAGGCTTACCAATATCACCATACCGGGTAACCGGGCGATTTCACTTTACTATAACGCTAACGGCAAGATTGATACGGCAATAGACCCGGATGGCAACGTCACCACCTTTACCTATACCGCCGCTAACCAGCTGGAATATATTAAGAAAGGGCCCGGTTATGAATGGCAGTGGTATTTTACTTACAAAACAGGCACCAATCTTATCGAAACACGCACCAACCCCTTGAGCAAGGTGACTACCTATGCTTATGACGGCCTGGGCAGGCTCATTCAGGTTACCAATGCCCTGAGTGAAGTAAAGACCATCTCAAGCGACCTTTATGCAAGCGAAGCGGCCATCACCGAATTCGGCGCGACTACCTCCAGCATTATGGGTTTCAATATCGTCAAGGATACCGCCGATAGCCTGATGGATGAGGAAGGCAACGTCGTCACCTCCACCTTCGATGCCTATCGTAATCTGACCTCAAAGACAGACGCACGCGGCTATGCCTCCACCTTTGATTATGATTCACGCGGCAACGTCGTCACACGCACAGACGCCGCCGGTTATAAGACCTGGTATCAGTATGATGATTCGGCTAATCCGGATTTGCCCACCCGCATCATAGACGACCTTAATACTACCACCTACATGGAATACGACGCCAACGGCAATATGGTTACGCTCGTCCGTGCGTTAGGCGTTACCGGCATCGAACAAGAAACCGATTTCACCTACAATGCCGACGGCACTCTCGCCTCACAATGTATTGACCCCTCCGGCTTGGCGATTACCACGACCTATTCTTACAACGGTTATGGCTACATGTATAAGAAAACCGTCGACCAGTCCGGCTTAAACCTTATCTACGAATCCGACCTTAATATCCTGGGCTATATCACCCGCACCTACGACTACCGCTACCAGACCGGCAAAACCGTCTATACGGATTATGAATATGATTACCGCGGCAACCAGACCAAGATTACCGCCCCCACCCGCGACGGCGCGACCGTCCGGATAGACCTGGAATACGATAAGATGGATAGGCTCACCAAACGGACTGAAGACGTGGGAGGCTTGGCAATAGAAACCACCAATACCTATAACGACGTTGGCTGGCTGACTGAAACCGCCCTTGACCCGGCCGGATTAAATATTAAAACCAAGCAAGAATACTATGACAACGGCTTATTGAAAAAGACTACCCATGACCCGCAGGGTGCAGAGGAAGCGACTGTTGAATATGAATACTTTGATAACGGCTGGTTGAAGAAAACCAAGCGCCAGCTTACCGCCACCCCGACCTATGCCGAAACCACTTACACCTACGACGCCAACGGCAACCGCTTAACCGTCACCGACCCGGAACTTCACGTTACAACATCTACTTATGACGTCTTGAACCGAACCCTTACCGTAACCGACCCGGAAAGCAATGTCACGGAATACCATTACCCATCCTGCGGCTGCGGCTCGGCTGATTGGATAGAAGACGCCCGTAATAACAAGACCTATACCTATACCGACGAATTGAAGCGCGTGAAATACGTCAAGACTCCCGACGATACCGTTGCCAATAAATATATCACCGTTGCTTATGTGTATGATAAAGCCGGACGCACGACGCAGGTTATCGGCCCGTGGTATGACGACGGCGATGGGGATGCCGAGGGGGGCGAATACAGGAACCCGGCAGGCACCCAGGCAATCGTTACCCGCTACACCGAATACGACAAGGCAGGACGCGTGACCGAGACTTATGTCAAGGAGGCAGGAATCGGCACCGAACACTCTAACGTCGAGTATTACTATGCCGATATGTCGGGCGATAAAACCATCCACTCAACAAGGTCTTTGGTCGATACCGGCACATATCTTATAGTTGCCAATTATTACGATGAAGGCGGACGGCTGGAAAAGACCGCTTTAGACCCGACCGGATTGAATGAAGAGACTTATTTTACCTATGATAATCTCGGCAGGCAGACCCGTGTACAGGCGGCTTATGGCGATGCCCTGGAAACAGATACCTGGTATATCTATAACAATGCCGGTTGGCTCACCAAGAAGCGTCCCTTTGCCAATAACGATACCTATGCCACCGAATATACTTATAATAATCGCGGACAGGTCTTGCGCATCTACGACGCCGAAGGCTTGAACGCCGGAACTCCCTATTACACGGAAAATACCTATGATAAGGGCGGACGCCTGACCCGTGTCACCAACCCACTGGGTGATTACACCGAATACGAATACGATGCGGACGGCTTGCGCACCAAGCTTTCCTATTACCGTGATTCCAATAAGGTCGATACCACTTACGCTTATTATGACAACCATCTCCTGGAAACCACGAGTTATTCAGGGTCCACCGGCACCAACACCACCACGAACTATTACGACGCCAACGGCAACCTGACTTCCACGACGGACGCCATGGGGCAGACGACAAGTTTCACCTATGATAAGAACAACCGTTTAACAATGAAACAATGTAACACTGAAACTGTCCAGTATACCTTGGATGCCAACAGCAACGTCCTGGCTGTGGACGATGCCAATACCGATACGGACAATGAATACGATTACCTGAGCCGCCTGACAAAGGTCACGAACAACAAGTATTCTCCGGCAAAGGTGATAGATTACACCTATTTTGAGGATGGAACGAGGAAGAGCATGGACGGTCCCGACTCGGGAACCACGGATAAGATAGAGTATGCCTATGACATGGCAAAGCGGCTGGATACGGTCACGAGGAACTCTACCCAAATAGCGGATTACGATTATAATAAGCTCGGGCAGAGGACGGAGCTCTATTTCGGGGCGAATAAATCCGGCTCGCACACGCATTATACATATGACAGCGCCGTGCCGACCAGGTGGCTGACCGTAGTGGAGAACCATACTTCCACGGCAACGGTTTCGTCGTTTACCTATGTCCTGGATAAAGTGGGAAACCGGACTAAGATGACCTTGGCAAACGGTGATTATGTGGATTATGATTATGATAATATTTATCAGTTGACAAGCGAGCAGAAAAAAGATAGTCTGAATAACAGTATTTACCTGAACACATGGACGTATGACGAGGTCGGCAACCGTGAAACGCAGACGAGGGACTCTATAACAGTGACGAATTATGCCTATAACAACGCCTGCCAGTTAATCAGTGATACGGTAAACAGCTTGACGAATATGTACGATTACGATGCGAACGGGAATATGATTACGAAGACACAAGGCGCGAATGTGACGAGCTGGGTGTATAACTACAATAATCTTGTTGTTTCATATTACGACCCGATAACGACCAACAACTCAACCTACACATGGGACGCGATGGGCCGGCGCATCAGCAAGACGGTCAACGGAACGACAGAAAAATACATGTACGATGGTCATAACATCATTGCGGATTATGACGGTAGTAACAATCTTACAGCCCAATACGTGACTCCGTTCCTTGACCAAAACTTGACGATTTCACGTAGTGGCAGTACTTACTACTACATGCACGACGGGTTAGGCTCGGTAAGAAACTTAATTAATACCAGCGAGATTGTGGTGAATAGTTATGATTACACGGCGTTTGGAGAAACCTTGAGTGCAACCGAAGGTGTGCAGAACCGGTATCAATTTGCCGGCAGGGAAAAGGACAGCGAGAACGGCTCGTATCACAGCCGCACGCGGCAGTATTTTCCGGGCATCGGGCGCTTTAACCGCCGTGATTCTATTGGCTATAGTGGTGGGATAAATCTGTATAGTTACGTAAGAAACAATCCGGTGATGTATAGAGATCCAATGGGATTGGAACATATAACAGGCAATGAATGGAATGTGCAGAAAGGAGATACTTTAAGAAGTATCTTTGAATGGTTATGGAGACCTGCTATAAAAGACGGGAAGAAAGATCCAACAGGACAAACAGAAGGAGAATATGGTGGTGACTGGTGGTTTGGTCTTAAAAATGAATCTGATAAGGAACTTGCTTTTCAGGAGTTCTTAAAACGTGTACGTGCTAATAATCCTGAACTCGCAAATTATTCTCCGGATCAACCTTTACCAGACGAGTCAACAGATAAGACAATAGATTTTTGGTCGGGTGGAGATCCATGTTATTGCAAAGAGGCCAAAAGGGCTGATGAATGCCGTGCCCAAAAAACCATATCGCGGCATACAGCAATAAAAGAGCACGAAAAGAATAACGACAAACTTACAGTGGCGTTTGTTGGGAGTTTTTTGACTGGGGGTGCTACAGTGTCGTTTATTGAGGCTTTGCCTAGTGATTACCTTTCTCTCGTGAATCCTACTCCTAGCGTAGGGCAGTCTGTTACTGACTACCTAATAGCATTATACAGGATTGGGAAAGAAAACCTTAATGCTCAAGAAGACATCGCTTTTCAAAATGCAGAGCAAAAATATAAAGAATGTTGTGAGGCATGTCCGCCAAAAGAGTAACTTATGCAGTAAAGTATTTATAGTAGCTTCTATTTAAAGGAGTAAGAATGAGAAAGACGCTATTGATATTACTATGGGTGTTAATTGTATCTTGTTCCAACCGGGAAAATGATGCTATTTTCCAAAAGGCGCTTCAAAATATCAAGAGGATAGATAGTACGGATGTGGAACGCAACAGTTACAAAAGTGTTGTGAATATTGAGTTGGTTTTTAAAGGGAAAAAACTAAACAAAATCGATGTTGATAAGCTTGAAGCCCTTCTAAAGAAAGAGCCTTTTCGTTTGGATATTCACATACAACTTATAGGTTATTATGTTCGCAATAATAAAGAGGATCAAAAGGAATACGAAGAACATTTAATATGGGCTATTACAAATTATCCTGACTTGGAATTTGTAGTGTCATCTTTTTTGCAGGTTGATTCTATTATATCTCCAAACTTATATAAGAAAATTGAGAAATTATGGCTTAGACAAATTGAAGTGAATAATGACAATCACTTGGTTCTTTTAAATGCTTCTAATTTCTTTTTTCACGCTAATCCTAACTTAGCAGAAAAACTTCTCAAGAATGCCAAGGTTCTTGCGCCTGAAAACTATGACATATCGCGCTATTTGACTACGTTTTATGAGGTTCACGACAAGCCTAAAGAAGCAGAAAATGAAAAAAAAGGTTTTGCGGCTAACCGGCTAAAAAAGCTGGAAAGTCAATTAGGCGAATCTTTGGGGGCAGATTACTTTTATTGCCTATTGGATATTACCAAGCAAGCATATATTTCCGGTTCTTTTGAGAAGGCTGTTGATTATGCGAATAAATTATTAAAGGAATCCTCTAAATTTGAAAACGACTGGAATTACGGAAATGCAATTCATCATGGTTATATTATTTTAGGGCTTGTAAGCTTTAAATCTGGAGATATCGTTAAAGCTAGGGATTGCCTGATTCGGTCCGGATTGGTGAGTGGTTCACCACAATTAAATTCTTTTGGTCCTGATATGACTCTTGCAAAGCTATTGTTAAAAAGTGGCAAGAATACAACACCAGAAAAAGATGATGTTAAAGCTGTTATTCAGTATTTGCAAAATTGCAAGAATTTTTGGAGGGGTGAAGTGGACTTGCTGGATGCATGGATAAAAACAATTGAATCCGGCGGAACCCCGGACTTTGATAAGAATTGTCATTATGATACCATAATACCATAGAAGTTCACGAATCCGAACCGCCCAACGATGGGACGAAAGATAAATCAACCGACAATAAACAAGATAAGTAGTTCCAACATTATCCCGCAAGGGATAGGAGAGGAGGCTTTATGGCATTGGACAACCTGATTTCAATTGCCTTTACGCCGGCGGAGTTAGCCGATATGGATACGGCTTTGACCTATTTTATTCCCGCCTGACAAGGGTGGAGGGCAGGCGTTATGGTCAGCTTTTGGTAGTTTAATCTTGAACCTAATCCCAAAAACTCCATTTTATTCGTTCCCAATAACTCAATATATTGCGTTTGGCAGTCTAATACAGTGCATACTATATCTATAATACTAAGGACTTAGGCCCTAAATCCAATAAAGGCATGTTTGATTTTCGGCAGGTGGTAGGGGGGTACGGTAGGGTCCAATACCCCCTTTGTAACAATCTAATACACCGAAGCAAATATCCTAATGGGTTTAACAGAGTAAATCCAATGGGGGGTAGGGTAGGGGGTAATGGTCTAAAAGACTGGGAATAATACCCGAAAGTAAGTATCCTAATCCCCCAAAGCAAATAAACTAATACTCTGAAGCAAACATCCTAATGGTCTTGACATGCCGAAACCAATAGGGGGTA